>JAGGSN010000227.1 GCA_021159005.1 Candidatus Zixiibacteriota bacterium
TGGGAATGACATCACTATAGCATCCGCCTAAGGCGGACAAAAGGCCGGACAGTAGTGAATGATTATCTTTATCAATGAATTGCGCGGCGGTAGAGATAACTTCTAACATGCATATAATAAGCACAATTTATATGAGCGGTATCAGCAAACCTTACTGCTGCTTCCGATACATCCATTGCAAAAGCATTTTGAATCCCTGTTTTTCCCAGAACTTGATTGTATTCACATTGCCATTGGCAACAAGCAGTTCTATCTGCTTGACCTTTTTGCGTTTGAAAAAACTATGAGCATCCTCGACCAGCATTTTGCCATAACCATTGCGGCGATGTTCATCAATTACATAAAGGTCACCTATAAAGCCAAATTTCCCAAGCTTGAAAAAATACGGTTTTTTAGATACATACGAAAGGCAATAGCCAACAAGTTCATCATCAAGCTGAACAACTGCCAGCCGGTAGTTGGGGTCATCCAGACGATGCTGAAGTTCACGGGCGAACCGTCCGACTATTTTAGGCTTCACAATAAATGAATTGTCGAACTGGGCGTTATATTCCATAAACTTCAGCCACAATTTCGAAATCGAAACAACATCCTCAGGCAGCGCAACTCGTATTTCCGGTTTAATCATTTACCTTTGCCCTTTTGTTAAACATCGTAATACAGCCTGAATTCCCAAGGATGGGGGCGTATTTTGATTTGCTCCACTTCTTGCCGTTTAATTTGCAGCCAAGTGTTAATTAACTCATCTGCAAACACATTATCTTCTCTAAGGAAAGCATCATCTTTTTCAAGCGCATCAAGCGCTCCTTCAAGAGAAGAAGGCATTTGGGGATATTTCTTTAACTGACGGGGGGTCAATTTATCGAAATTGCCGTCAAATGCTTCACCGGGATCGATTTTGTTTTTGATGCCATCTAAACCGGCAACTAACATAGCGGCAAACGCCAGGTATACATTCGAGGTAGCATCCGGCGAGCGGAACTCCATTCTCATAACCGAGGGGTCTTTGATATAGCCAGGAATACGGACAGCCGCAGTTCGGTTGCCAACAGAATAACTTGCCCTGACCGGAGCCTCATAACCCGGGATGAGACGCTTATATGAATTAGTTGAGGGATTGGTGAAGGCCAGAAGAGCCGGTGAGTGTTTCAATATCCCGCCGATATAATATCTGCCTATATCGGATAAATATAAAGGTTTGCTCTCATTATAAAATATTGATTTGCCATCCTTAGCCAGAAACTGATGTACATGCATTCCCGAACCGGGCTCGGTAAACAGCGGTTTCGGCATAAAACTGGCAGATTTACCGCATTTATCCGCGCCGTTTTTTATAAGGTATTTGGCCAACATCGACTTATCAGCCATTTCTATGAATGGGGCAAATGTAGTTTCTATCTCCTGCTGGGCGGCTCCGCCAACCTCGTGATGATGATACTTAACATCAATACCGGCATCCAAGAATAACCGAGTGATGTAGGAACGAATCTCGTATGCTTTATCGCGAGGCGGCGCGGCATGGTAGCCTTCTTTGTAATGTATTTGATGGCCCCGATTAACTCCCGCACCTTCTCCACCAGGACCTGTATCACGGGATTTCCATTCGGCTTCCTCGGAATCCAAATAGTAAAACGCTTTATTGGGAGATTGGCCAAACCTGACCTCATCGAAAAGATAAAATTCGAATTCCGGACCCATCATTGCGTCAACGCCGGGCATAAGTTTCTGCAGTTTTTGAGCCGCTTTGAAAGCAGTATTGCGCGGATTACGGGGATGCGGCTCAACCGGCTCAACTTCGCAGATATCGCATATTATTGATAATGTAGGCTCTTTCCAAAACGGATCGATAAAATAAAATGTTGGGTCGGGTATTAAAATCATATCGCCCGCTTTTACGGAGAGAAAGCCTATCGAGGAGCCGTCCACGCCAATACCATATTCGAATGTCTTTGCCGAAAATTTCTCAGCCGGTATTGTTATATGACGCCATGACCCGTGAATATCACTGAATTTGAAATCGATATACTCGTATTTCTCGTCCTTGACTTTCTTAAGCAATTTTTCAATATTACTATTCATAACTCCTCTATTCGTTTAATTTTTTTACTATTAGAGAAGATATGTATTGTTTGCAGACAGGTCAATAGGAAATAAATTGGAGTTTCATCATTTTTTTTCAAAACATTGCAGGTCGAGTTCCGACTCGCCGAAGGCGAGGAGAAACCCGACACTTCTCGCAGTTATATAAATATCTTTCCTTAGCAAATAGCATATCAAAGTCAAATTGTCGGGTTTTTCCCTCCGGTCAGAACCCGACCTGCTTGAAATCGTTAAAAAATTCCCCCGATTTTCCAAAATCGCTATTTCCACTTTTTGAAAATGTTAATTCGTTGACATGAATTGAATTAAAACAATTTTATCGGACTTTTCGGGGAAAGTTCTGGAAATGAATCGGAGTTTCCCGAAAATATTCATTAAATCATAGATAAGTATTCGATGTTGCTTGACATTCCGTTTACAGTTTTTAATTTATATCCGGTTAGAACTTGTGTGAATTAGTAATTCTGTAATTTAGCGCACGATAGTAATCGTCAGGAGAATAAGAATGTTGAAAGTTGAAGATGCTGCTTTAGTTATTGTAGATGTTCAGGGAAAATTGGCAGCCTTAATGCACGAGAAAGATAAATTTTTCGATAATTTGGTCAAGACTGCAAAATGCGCGCAGGTTTTGGATATTCCAATCCTTTGGAATGAACAGCTTCCCGATAAGCTTGGTTCGACAATCCCGCAGCTGCAAGATATTCTTGGTGATTTGAAGCCGCTGGTAAAAGACTCTTTTAGCTGCTGCGGCAATCATGATTTCACGCAGAAGCTGATTTCCTTAAATCGCAACCAGGTGTTGTTATGCGGTATGGAAACTCACGTATGCGTTTATCAGACTGCTGTTGATCTTTTACAATCGGGATATGAGGTTCATTTATTAGCTGATGCGGTTTCCTCGCGAACTTTAGACAACAAACAGATTGGTATTGAGGCGACAAAGAACGCCGGCGCCAATATTACCTGCCTTGAGATGGCTGTATTCGAGATGCTGCAGATTGCCAAGGGCAATAAGTTCAAGCAGGTTATTAAGATTTTGAAATGAATATTTATAAACAGGATTACATCACTACTGTCCGGCCTTTTGTCCGTCTTAGGCGGATGCTATAGTGATGTCATTCCCA
>JAGGSN010000228.1 GCA_021159005.1 Candidatus Zixiibacteriota bacterium
CTCCGATAAACATCGGCACTTCATCTTTTATTTTGTTAAATATTTATAGATAAGATTTCAGTAATTGATTTTAATTTGATGATTACCCATTTACGTTATTCCCCTGCCGCCGCGAGGGAATCCAGGAAGCTGTATGTTAAACCAAAGGTGGATAACAAGAATACCGTGCCCCGTGTCCGCAGACAGGCGGGCGCCGGCAGGCAGGAGGTGTCGGCATGACCAATCTCTGGATTCCCAATCAAGTTGGGAATGACGCGGGCAGTGTGGGAATGACATCATTATAGCATCCGCCTAAGGCGGACAAAAGGCCGGACAGTAGTGAATTTATTTGTGTTCTACTGCAAAATCCGGGTTTAACCCCTGAAGGGGACATATCCACGCTTGGCAGATAAAAGACTTGTGCAATAAATTTTTCAAGGAGCATGTTTTTATAAGATTCAATATTGTTTGAAAAATCCAATTTGGCTATCTGAATAAATAAACCTATCTGGGAGCTTTTCCATTACCATTTAAGTAGTTTTCCAGATAGTGAAGGTCATCTAAATCTATTACGCTATTGCCATCACAATCGGCGCGCAATTCCGGCCAGGGCAACTTTATTTTCTTCTCAAAATATGTTTTTAAAGCTTTCAAATCAGAATCATCAATTTTAAAATCGTTATTGATATCTCCGGGGAAAAGGAAATATACTTGGCTGAAGATAGTCTCAAGCTGAAAAGTATAGATACCCAATGTATCGCTCAAATTGATTCCCTTATTAGGAATATCATAACCCTCGATTAAAACATCATATGTATGTCCCTTTAGCGAATCATCAGCGGCAGTATGAACATAAAACTCGGCAATCAGGCATGGTTTTTCACAATTAAGCGGCAAATTTGGTTTCCGGTTCAGGTTTGAAAATCCAAGAATGCCCTGACTTGTGTAACCCTCTTTATTCTGATGCGGTGAAGCATCCTTAATCTCTGCCATATCCCAGCCTTTTTGAAACCCCTCAGGCGGTTCATCGTTGACAAACGGCTTATACAGCGTTCCTCCGAGACGTTTCGTAATGAACGCATCTGCCGTTGACAAAGGAATATGAACGGCGGCGGCGCAAACATCGGGATTAGTTTGAATCCAAACAGGGATCGATTCATCGCTGTCAACCCTGAAAATTAAGGGGCTTTCATCCATATTGCCAAACCATATTGTGCCATCAGCTCCCGATGAAGCGCTTGTTGTTGTTAGAGCAGCTGCAATAATCAATAAATATATTTTTCTCATCCTTTATCCTTTCAGCATTTAGTTTAATGCCTTAAGTTTAATTAAATACCTTATAAAGCGCAACAGATAATATTGAAGGAGTTTTTCCATAGCGCGCGCTTTTATAAAATATTATATTTCTTTCCCGCCAAGCATAATACCTATCGGTTTTAAGATATCGATGTTATCGCATATCACTTTAGCGGCGGCGGTAATCGGCACCGCCAGTATTACGCCAATGAAGCCCCAGAGGTAGCCCCATATTATAGAGGAGATTAAAACCGACAGAGGACTAAGATCTACAGAATCTGAGGTTAGCTTTGGCGTAATTAGATTTGATTCGAGTATCTGAACTATTACAAATAACAAAGCGGGAGCTATCATTGCTCCTATTGAGCCTTGAGTAATCCCGGCTATTGCTATGGGAGGTATAGCGCCTATTATTGCGCCTACATAAGGAATCAGGTTAAGCACTCCGGCTAATGGTCCCCAGATATAGGCATACGGCACTTTCATTATCAATAATCCGATTGTAAAAATAATCGACATACCGATAGTTACCCCGAGCTTAACATTAATAAATCCTCTAAGCTGTTTGTTGATTTGCTCAAGAATTGCCGAGGTTGTTTTACGTTTATCGGCGCCAAATAGCAGTTTTAATTTCTCGATAAATATTTCGTAATCGGACAACATAAAATAAGTAAGGAAGAATAACAGGAATCCGGAAAAGGCAAGAGATGTAACCGAACCGATGCCTTTGAAAAATATTTTTCCCGCGCCGGAGAAATTTGAAGAATCAAAAGCAAAATCCTTTATTTGCGGAAAAAGCCCCGGAAAATCTTCGAGATATGAAATTAGCCAATTTTTTACATTATTGAAGTGCTCCAAAGCGGCTTCCTGATAATTGGGAAGATCGCTGGCAAAATCGACTAATTCGGACAGCACTATTGCTGTAATGAGTGTTCCCACCCCCAGTAGAATTAACATCACTATTAATACTGCCAGAAAATGAGGAACCTTCACCCGTTTTAAAAATGCCACAACCGGCGCCAGTATGTATGCCGCCGCCGCCGCTATTGTCATGGGTATCAGAATAACTGAGGCATAGTAAAAGAAGGCTGCCGCTGCAGATATAGTCAATACTGGCAAGGCTATTGAGCTTAAAGTAATTTCTGAAATATTTTTATTGTTCATAAAACCTTCCTTTTATAACTACGATTTACTAATATTTTCAAAAATCTTTTCAAATTCAGCCTCGTTTAAAACAGCGATGCCAAGCTTAATGGCTTTGTCATATTTACTGCCCGGTTCAACGCCAGCTATAACATAGTCTGTCTTGCTCGATACCGATGATGTTACTCGACCGCCGATTTTCTCTATCATTTTTTTAGCCTCGCTGCGAGCGAATTTATCAAGCGTTCCGGTCAGGACAAATGTTTTTCCATTTAAACTGCCTGCGTTTGAAGACGGTTTTTCTTCCGGAAATACAACGCCATATTTCTTTAGCTTTTTAAGTATCTCCAGATTCCTTTCATCTCTAAAATATGCAATAATTGAATCAGCGACAATCGGACCTATTTCATTGATTTCGGTAAGTTTATCCTTGGTTTGCTTTATCAGGTTAGTAATTGAACCGAACGTATTTGCTAATACCGAGGCTAGATGTTCACCGACATTTCTAATGCCAAGCGCATATATAATATTCTCAAGCGGCCTGCTTTTGGAATTTTCTAAAGCCGCTACAAGATTGGCAAACCATTTTTCGCCGGTGTGTTCAAGTTTTAATATTTCATCTTTATAGTCAGGCATCTTATAAAGCCCGGCAATATCCGCAACTAATTTATTCTTGACGAGCATCTCTGCTGTTTTATATCCAAGCCCATCGATATCCATTGCTTCCCTTGAGGCAAAATGCGAAATCCTCTCTACCAACTGAGCGGAGCAGTAGGGATTAGGACATCGAATGGCAACCTCCCCTTCAATTTTCTCGGTTGATGAACCGCAGGCAGGACATTTTTTAAATATTTCATCAATTTGACTTGCCCCCGTCTCATTAACCCTATTGCCTTTTTGCATGACTTTGACTACTTGCGGTATGACATCACCGGCGCGTTGTATAAGAACAGTATCGCCAATGCCGATATTTTTTCTTTCCAGTTCATTTTTGTTGTGAAGCGAGGCGCGGGAGACTGTTGTGCCGCCAACCCTAACCGGTTTCAAGTAAGCAACAGGCGTTAAAATACCCGTGCGCCCAACTTGAGCTTCTATCTTCTCGATAATAGTAGTCGCCTGAACCGGCGGGAATTTCCAGGCAATCGCCCACCTTGGCGAACGCGATAATTCCCCTATTTCCTGCTGTTGAGATAGGTTATTTACTTTGATAACAATGCCGTCTATATCATAATCAAGGCGAGTGCGAAGTTCGGAAATGCTCTTAAAGTAATTGGCTACATCATCAGGAGTATTTAGAAGCTTCAGGTATTCGCTCACTTGAAAGCCGAGATTTTTAAGATGCAGCATCGATTCATAATGAGTAGTGATGCTCTTTCCCGACATTTCTCCGATACCGTAAGCGAAAAAATGTAATGGCCGAGAAGCGGTTATTTTCGAATCGAGTTGACGGACACTACCGGCGGCGGCGTTGCGGGGATTGGCAAACACATCCTTGCCATTAGCAAGCCGCTTCTTATTCAGCTTCTCAAACGAGGATTTAAACATAATAACTTCTCCCCGAACTTCAAGCTTATCTGGAAAATCATCACCTTTCAATCTTAAAGGGATAGTACTGATTGTTCTGAGGTTAGTGGTTATGTTTTCACCGGTTGTGCCATCGCCGCGAGTAGAACCGGTAATTAATATGCCATTATCATAAACAAGCTCAACCGCTAAGCCATCAAATTTTAAATCAGCGGCAAATTCAATCCGGCCGCTCTTATCGCTTAGAATCTCATTTATCCGACTGGTAAAATCATAGAACTCCTGCTCTGTAGTAACCTTGTTTAGCGACAACATCGGTACTGTATGCCGAACTGTTTTAAATTTCGCCAGCGGCGGCGCGCCAACTCGCTGAGTCGGCGAATCAAGCGCGGCAAGTTCGGGGTATTTTTGCTCAAGGGCAATAAGCTCATCAAACAATTTGTCGTATTCGGCATCAGATATCTCTGGCGTATCGAGCATATAATATCGATAGTTATGATGCTCTATCTGTTCGCGGAGGCGCTTGGCTTTCTGTGTTATTTCCATCGAAACCATAGAACAAACATACAATCATTAATTGAGACTGTCAAAGAGAAGTTGGCATAGCAGGCCAGGAAATTGATAAAGCTGCCGCATTGCTCTTGTTGGCAAGCGCACGTTCTCGTGTGTCCCGCCATCAGGATATGTCCGTGCACCAGGTTTATTGACGGACGGGGACATGTAGGTCAATCACCATCCATAATTGTCGTAAGGAAAAGGGTTCTTGGCGACAAGGAGATAATCATGAGCTGCCTATGCTGTATATTGCCGAGTTTCATTAATACCGGCAGGCAGTTCAGCCTAAGCCGTTATTATGCTGTCGATAAACAATTCAAAAGAGCGTCAAATTGCCAACAATAGCCGTTAAGAAATTATTTATTTAGTCGAATATCTATAAAAATGAATTTATTTTAATCAAAATTATAAAAAGGTATTTACAATGGTTGAAACAGACGCTATAATGCCGCCAGTGAATAAACTGGAATTAAAGAAATCTTCACAGCGGAGGGAAATGTCCTGGTTTAATTTTATGTCGAATGATATCGGTATCGACCTTGGTACAGCTAATACATTGGTCTATGTCAGGGGAGCTAATATTGTTTTAAATGAACCCTCAGTAGTTGCAATAGAGAAAGAAACCGATAAAATTCTGGCTGTGGGCATTGCAGCTAAAGAGATGATAGGTCGAACGCCCGACAGTATTGTCGCAATCAGGCCGCTTAAGGATGGTGTTATTGCTGATTTTGATATTACTGAGCGGATGCTGTCTGATTTTATCAGAAGAGTGATAAAGCATCGTTTTCTTATGAAACCCAAGATTATTATATCAGTGCCATCGGGTATAACCGAGGTTGAAAAAAGAGCGGTGCGCGATTCGGCGGAAAATGCCGGCGCCAGAGAGGTTTTTCTGATCCAGGAGCCTATGGCTGCCGCTATTGGAGTTGGCTTGCCAGTCGATCAGCCATCCGGTTCGATGATCATTGATATCGGCGGAGGAACAGCCGAAATAGCCGTAATTGCCTTAAATGATATCGTTTCGGAAACATCGGTCAGGGTTGCCGGAGATGAACTTGATGAATCAATTATCCTTTACCTTAAGAAAAACTATAGTCTGTTGATAGGTGAAAGGACCGCGGAAGATATCAAAATAAAGTTAGGTTCTGCTTATCCGCTCGATAAAGAGGAATCCATGGAAATTAAAGGGCGCGATTTGGTTGCCGGAGTGCCTAAAACCATGAAAATAACCTCCTCCCAGATTAGAGAGGCAATCGCCGAGCCTGTGGATGTTATTGTGGATGCCGTGCGTTTGGCGCTTGAGCAGACCCCTCCGGAATTGGCCTCAGATATTCTCGAACGGGGCATTATCTTGACTGGCGGCGGCGCCTTAATTCGCGGTTTGGATAAGCGCTTGAGGCAGGAAACAAATCTGCCGGTTATTGTTGCCGATGATCCGTTAACCTGTGTTGTCCGAGGTTCCGGCAAGTGCCTTGAAAATATGCAGCAATATTCTAAGGTATTGCTGAAATCCCGCCACAGTTGATATGCAATAAGTCAAGTTAAGAAAATTTAAATAAAGGCATTTTAATTTAATCGGAAGTATTTATTTTTAATAGGTAATGTTTTTTATTTCATATTTCTTTATTCACTGCAAAATATGGAACAAATTATTATATTGGAATCCTTTTAATAAAGAATTGACTTGACATAGAAAACTAAATATTTATTATTTAGGTCTTTAAATAGCTGTTGGGGGTGTAGCTCAGTGGTAGAGCATCTGCCTTTTAAGCAGGTGGTCGAAGGTTCAATCCCTTCCACCCTCAGTTAATTCTCGATGAGTTGCACGGATTTTTAAATGTTTATTATAGCTTACTATACCGATATTATGCCATAAATTAATCCCGGATAGTCTTACTCAATCCCCTTTTGCGTTAATAAATACCCATAACTCCTCTCAAGAGGAGAAAAATATCTGCGCTAACACGTTAAATGATTATACAATTTAAAAATCCCCCACCAGCGGCGAGAGTATGACATCAAGTATAGCATATTATAAAAACAGCACAGTGATGGACTTTATTACATGGTAAATCAGACACTATCGATTAATACTTCTTTAACTGCTTTACCAAGCTGCTGCATAGTGTAAGGTTTTTTCACATATTTGCCTACCCCGAGCTTCTCCGCATCTTTAACCCGGTCTGTCTCCGCAAAACCGCTGGCGATTATAGCTTTCTGTTCCGGGTGATATTTTAATATCTCTTTATATGTGTCCAACCCATCAAACCCGTCTTCCATTATCATATCCAGTATTACAACATCGGCTTGATTTTCTTTAAGATATTCCACAGCTGATCTGCCCTCAGGAGCAATCTCAACATTATAACCCAAACCGGCAAGCAAAGTCGCGGCTAATTCTCTCTGCTCCTGAATATCATCGACAACTAACACCTTCCCGCTCCCCCGGATATCCACTACCACCTCGCGGCTTTCAGTTGAGGTTGTTTCAACAATCGGCAGATATATTATAAACTCAGTTCCCTGATTAAGCTTACTCTGAACATCGATATAACCGTTATGGTCTTTTATTACACCATAGACTATTGCCAGCCCCAAGCCGCTGCCGCTTTTACCCATTTCCTTTTTTGAATAGAATGGTTCGAAGATGTGTTTGATATCTTTTTCATCGATACCAAGGCCTAAATCTTTAACGGTTATAATGATATATTCACCGGCATCTATGTTATCGAAACCCCCTATTAGCTTCTCTATATACCTGCGCTCTGTTTGAATAATAAGTTCGCCGCCCTGAGGCATCGCTTCTATGGCGTTAATGACCAGGTTCATTATTACTTTAGATATATGTGAGGCGGAGCCATGAGCTTTGGCAAGATTGCCGTCAAATTCCGTTTTAATATTCACTCCGGCGTGTTTGGCTTTCAAATTCAAAAAGTCGGGCGACTGCAAGTATGACTCGATAAGTTCGTTTATATCCAAAGGCACCATATCATAACGCCCTCTTCTGGCCATAGTGAGAAGGTCTTGGACAACATCTGCGGCTCGCTGCGCAGATTTTTCTATCATTGAAATATCTTCCCTGATAGGACTATCCTCAGGCAATTTCACCATGATCATTTCCGGATAGGCTACCAGCGGTCCGAGAATGTTGTTCAAATCATGAGCCACTCCGCCGGCAAGAACTCCTATGGATTCCATTCTCTGGGCGCGAATAAGCTTTTCTCTTAATTGCTGTTTTTCTTTCTCTGCCTTCTTTAAATCCGTAATATCAGTGAATACTCCGACATATCCTTCTATGCTCCCATCATTGCCAAGAAGCGATGTCGCTGAAACAATAATCTGGCGCAACTGCCCGTCTTCTTTTCTAATTGTCAACCCATAATTATTGTGTTTAATATTTTTCAGTTTTTTGGTTCCTTTTAATACTTTTTCGAATTCTTCTTCCACAACTATTTCTTTAAAATTCATTCCAATCAATTTATCTAACGAGTATCCAAATAATTTGCAGAGCGCCTGATTGGCGAATAATATATTCTCATTGAGATCAACAATTCCAACGCCATCATGCATAGACTCAATGAATGAGCGGTATTTTTGTTCGGACTGCCGCAGTAATTCTTCCGCCCGTTCGCGTTCAGTAATATTCTTATTAACTCCGCGATAGCCAATTAAATTACCTTTGTCATCTAAAATGGGAACACCGTTGGTCTGAAGACATACAAGATAACCGTCTTTGTGTATATTCCAATTGACAATATCGATAATGTTTTCTTTTTGCATTGCTATTTTTAGAAAATCATTTTTAATCTTCTCCGAGTCTTCTTTTGTCATAAAGTTAAATGGCGTTTTACCCATAAGTTCCTCGGGGCTGTAGCCAAGAACATCTACAACATTTTCACTGATATAGGTATATACTCCATTTTCATCAACTTCCCATATCCAGTCAGAACTGCTTAAGGCAACATCCCTAAACCTTTTTTCAGAGGTTCGCAATGCCTCCTCTATCTGTTTGCGTTCGGTGATTTCTTTTTGGAGCCGCTGATTAGTTAAAGTTAACGCGTTTGTACGCTCTTCGACCAATTCTTCAAGGTGATTCTGGTATTCCCTAATTTTTACTTCTGTTTGTTTGCGCTCAGTGATGTCCCTGAAAACTAAAATGACACCTGTTATGTTTCCTTTATCATCTTTAATAGGAGCTGCGCTGTCATCAATTGGGATTTCTGTTCCGTCCTGTTTTAAAAGGACAGCATTATTAGCCAACATTATAGCGGTTTTTTCACGGAGGGCTTTCGCTACAGGATTTTCAATCGGATTATGAGTATTATTATCGACGATATTAAGCATGTCTTCAATATTTTTGCCAAAGGTTTCTTCTTTTTTCCACCCGGTAAGAGTTTCAGCCACTGGATTTATAAATGTTATATTGCCATCGGTGTCAGTGGCTATGACAGCATCGCCAATACTGCTTAAAGTTGTAGCCAGCCATTGTTCTCTTTCTTTTAAATTCCGCTCCAGTTTATGTCTGTATAGAGCCATTTCAATTGATGTATGCAGTTCTCGTTCTTCGAACGGTTTAAGCAGGTAGCCGAAAGGTCCTGTTAGTTTGGCTCGCTGTAAAGTTTTCTCATCGGAGTTAGCAGTAAGGAAAATAACGGGAATATCGAAGTGTTTAAGGATGCGTTCAGCTGCTTCAACTCCATCCATATCTCCCTGTATTTGGATGTCCATTAGCACCATTTCCGGGTGCGTATTTTCAACATTTTTTATAGCTTCATTCCCGGAAGCGACAGTACCGGTAACAATGTAACCAAGCGTTTCCAGCCGGTCTTTTATATCCATGGCGACTATGCCTTCATCTTCGACAATCAGCACCTTATTTTTTGGCATTCTTTCGCTCCTTTTTCTTTTGTTTGTGGAATCGGGAAGATAACGGAAAATTTTGTTCCTTTTTCAGCATCAAGCTGAATGACTCCCCCTAACTGCCTAGTTAGCGTGCTTACTAATTGCAAACCAAGTGAGTCGGTTGTTTGTAAGTCTGCCTTACCCTTGAAACCGGAACCGTTATCACTGACAGTAAGAATATATTTTCCATCATCGTTCTCGCTAAAATTAATATTAATTTCACCGTTCTCTCTATCCTTAAAAGCGTACTTTAAAGAATTGGAAAAAAGTTCATTAATAATCAAGCCGCAAGGAACTGCAGTATCAACGCCGAGCATTATTTTATCCACGTTAAGATAAAGTTTTATACTAATAGAATTGTTTTCAAATGAGCGCATTAAGTAGTTGGTCAGGTTCCTGGTATATTCTGAAAAATCGATTCGAGCAAGGTCTTTCGATTGATACAATTTTTCATGAATAAGCGCCATTGATTTAACCCGGCTTTGGCTATCTCTGAACATTATCAACGCCTCTTTGTCTTTAATATTTTTAGACTGAAGGTTGAGCAGACTGGTAATAACCTGCAGATTGTTTTTAACCCGATGGTGAATTTCCTTTAGAAGCACCTCTTTCTCTTTAAGAGAGGTTTTGATTTGTTGTTCTGTCTGCTTTCGTTCTGTAATGTCACGAACTACAGCCTGCAATATCTTATGCCCGCCAAGTTCCATAGGAGTTAAAAGGACATCAGCAGAGAATTCAGTACCATCGAGTTTCATGTGCAGCCATTCGAAGTGACTCTTTCCCGTTTCAAATGCTGTTTTCATATTTTCATTAGCAAGCGTCATAGAATCCTGTCCCCCTGGCTGCAGCGGAGGCGAAAACTCGCTTGGGTGCTTCGCTAAAAACTCACTTCTGTGGCTGCAGCCAAACATTTTTAAGGTAGCGCTGTTGCAGCTGAGATAGCCTTTTTCATTTAACGTCATTATAGCGTCGCTGGATGACTCTATCAGAGTACGGTATTTCTCTTCCGAATCCTGCAGCGCTTTCTCCGCTCGTTTGCGTTCGGTAATGTCTATTGCGACAAATACTATTCCCTGAATTTTATTGTCATTAGAACGCATCATCGAAGCTGAAAATAGCACTGGTATTCTCACGCCATTTTTCGAGAGGTAAACCCTTTCAATATTAATAACGCTATCTTCATTAATCAGATTCTGGAGCCACATATTATCAGCAGGTAATGGTTCTTCTGCAAAAATTTTGCTTACCGGCTGACCTATAAGTTCATTTTCATCATACTCCAATAAATCACTGGCAGCGGCATTAACAGTTTGAATAATACTTGATGGCGAAGTTACGATAAGAGTATCGTTCATAGAACGGATGATATTGTCGGTATAATCACGGGCAGAGATCAATTCCGATTGTGATATTTTAAGGGATTCTGTCATCCTATTAAAGGACTTAGCCAATAATCCTATCTCATCCTTGGATTTGACCGCAATAGGAGAGGAAAGATCGCCCTTAGCTATCATTTCCGTTCTTTTAACCAGTTTCTTTATAGGCTCAGTAAAATGATAACCGACGAAAACTACTAGAATGATAACCAGAATCAATCCCAGTACCAGGATTATAACCATACCGCTTATGGTTTCTGTTATCATCGCTTTTATAGTATCGGCATCTTTAAAAGCGGCTATAATCGCTGATTTTTCTCCCTTGATATTAGATATAGGAACAGAATTAAAAATGTAGTCTTTCTTTTCTATGTGAACCTTTCTGATATAAACATCTTGACCTTTTCTGTTTTCGGGTGTTAAAAGATTTATTTTTTTACCGAAAAGCAGGTTTCCTTTCAAATCTGTCAGGTTAGTTAGTATCATTTGATCTTTCTGGATTATAGCAAATTCAATTTCGGATTTTCCCTTCATTTCTTCCAAAAAGAGTTTGTTTTCGTTAAGCAAGCATCCTGCTGTTACTACCCCAACCGTCTTATCATTGTAGCTTAGAGGGCAGGCGGAAATAATAAACACATATTGATCAAAATCATTTTCATAGGGTTCTGTATTTATTTCGGAATGAGGTTTCCCTTTCAGAAATTCATTTTTTGATATTGCATAAGAACTCGCAATAGGACCGCCTTTTATAGCTTTCCTTATGATATTTTTTTCGGGCTGAATGCTGTTTAGTAATTTGCTTGTTTCTTTTCTGGCTATTATATTTGCTTGATTATCTGTGATTATTATCCAATCAATCATGTCCTTTTTGAGAAATTTCTCCAGATATTTTCCCAACTGCTGACCAAGAAGCGATTCTTTACCCAAACTGACTGTAACCTTAACGGCATTGTCCATGGCAATTGATTTAGTTATAGTTTCAATCTGATTCTTTTTATTCTCATAAATCATCATAGAATGCGCTAAATCGTTTTCAACTTTCTCATAAGCTTGTCCCTCTGCAAAATTTCCAAATGTTCGGACAGAATAGATTATGCCAATTGACATGGGAAGAGTAAGTATGACAATTAAAACACAAAGCAGTTTTGTTCTGATACTATTAATTGACAGCTTTTGAAGTGTCTTGAGAATTTTATTTATAACTCCAATAAACATTTTCATTTTACTGTGCCAGAGCTTTGAGATTGTCTGAAATTCTTCATGCTTATCCCTATTAATGCAATTCTATTTTGTAACAATTCGGCTGGCGGCTCCGACTATCTCCAACGGTATCTCGATTCCAAGTTCCCTTGCCTTTTTAAGGTTGATTTCGATTAGATAACCGGATGGTTGAACCGGCGGTATTTCGCCAGGATTTATTCCGGAAAGAATTTGCGCCGCCAAGTCAGCGTGTTGAGCGCCTAAAGCATAATGATCAGTGAGAACTCCGCCGATAGCTCCAAGATCGGTAAACCTGCTGGTGATACCTAAAATTGGAACTGAAGATGATGTCAATCTCGAAAATAATAATGAGTCGGCGCTGATATTATCTAAGGTGTACCAGCCAAATACTACATCTAATTTGTTCAGGCTGCTTTCCAGTATGTTAAAATCAGGTTTCTTTGTATCATAGTTGTAAAAATTTACATACTTAAGATTAAAACCGTAAGTCTCGGATAAGCTTCTTAATTCTTTAACGTAAGTGATTTCCTGTTCCATCACTCCGGAATATGCAAATCCCAAATTTTTGTATTTGATTGAATCGGGAAATATCTGCCTGAAAATCCTTAGCCTTGTGGAAGGCGGAACGCCATAGCTTATACCTGTGATATTAGTTCCGGTTGGTTTACCGAAAACCTTAATTAAGCCTCCCTCAATAGGGTATGTTACACCAACAAAAGCCATAGGTATTTTAGCCTCCTTAACTACCGGCCAAACAGGCGTGCTTGCGCCGGTGCCAATTGTAATAATCAAGTCTGCGTCATTGGCAATAAGTTCTTTGGCAATCTTTATGTTTTTATCGTAATTTACCTCTTCGGGTTCTCCAATTTTTAATTCGTAAGTTAGATTATCGCCTATTTTATAACCTAAATAGTCGAGTCTTTTTCTTAATCCCTCTTCTATCTCGACCGCATAGGGAGCGGGAAGTTGAATAATGCCTATCTTAAATGCTTTATTTGGTGATGCCGCAATAAACGGAGAAAAGAAAAAGTTAACTGCTGTCAATATTAGAAATAACAAAGGCAAGTATATTCTATTAAATGATTTTATCATATTACAAACCCTCACGAAAATCCATCTTTATTCTGATAAAACCGGACTCTAATTTTACTCAATATCCTGATGATTGTTAACAGTCCGGCTTCTTATAATTTTTAATCTATATGCCGCCGATTTCCCGCTGATTAAACGGGATTTCCATACCATCAAGGGAGCTATTATAAAAAGCTCCCCTAAATTCGGCTGTCGATGGTTCTTAACTCAAACCATATATTGTTAAAATCCGTTATTTAATTACAACCCCCCTGGGTATTTAATGTATGGTTTTCGCTAAAAGGTTACCTTAAATTCCATTGACACTTGAGTAATCGGGTTATCCGAACCGAAAGCGAATTTCAGCAAATCTCCCGGATAGAATCTGGCTGCAGTCAATCCTAAATGAAAGCTATCCGAATGATTGTACATTAGATTCACATCAATTTCCTGACCTTTTTCCGTATATCCCAAAATAGGTGTATCACAACTAAGGTCGCTCCACATTGTCTTAAGGGTTAATTTTCCATCTAAAGCTTCAGGAGTAGCCTCGAATCCGGCAAATGGTATAACCACATTAGTAACCGCTTCGGGATGCGCATCATTGAGTATCTCATAAACGATTACCGCCATACTGTAAAAACAATCTCGACCTATCCTGCGGAAATTTTCATCCTTGTCGGTAGTAGATGCATTGTCTCCGCTGACTTCAACATATCCACCGGTTAGCTTGAAGCCGAAAAGATTGGAAACGCTATTATTATAAAAAGCAATAGCTCTCCACAAACTGCCGCCATAGGTTTGATTGGTTTCATTGTTTTTGCCAAAGTCCAAACCAAACATAACGTCATATTCTAATCCGGCAACCGGTGTTATCGGTCCTCTGGCTCTCATTCCGAATAATTCCAGATGATCTTTTTCTCCCGAATCAAGACCCCTTCTCCGGCTATAGAAAAAAGCCTTGAGATTTTGACTTTCCAGCCAATTTGAATTTCTCAACTCCATTGCATAAATGTCAGTATCTTTATCGTTTACATACAATCCCGTAGTCATAAAAGTGGAGTCTTGTCCGCTTCCATCCCCAAGACCGGCTTCGGATTTTTTTCCGTATAAACTCATCATCTTCACCTTGCCAATGTCCCAATCTGCTTTTATGGCATCAATCGAGGTAACCGCCAGTAATCTGCCCGACTGAGGGCCATAATAAAAGAAAGCATCTTCCTTTTCTCCGACAAATTGACGCCCTACAGTGAAATCCACATCCTTCCAAATATTGGATACCTTAAAATTAGCATTATGTATGCTAATATTTTCTAAGAAACTGCCATCACCCGTTAAGTATTCAGCCGCGCCTGGTTCACCGCCCCCTTGATACCAGTCAACGCTCTTTCCCCATACTCTGGTGTGCCCGAGTTTTAAAGAGATAGCAACTTCTGAATTAATAATGAAATCAGTGTTGATTAGCGCTCTTGTGAGAGCAAAATTATCTGTAACTTCAGAACCCTTGTAGTTTTTCAGGGAAAATGCCTTAGTAAGCAATTGCCCCCCAATTTTTACCTTGTCGGAAATCTTTAAGGGTTCGGCAAAACTTGCACTGAAAGCAAATAAAACAAAACAAATCGCGGTTGAAAACAACATTGCCTTCTTCATTTTTTTCTCCTTCTTCCAATGTTAAGATTTAATTAGCCATCTGAAAAAATTAAAATATGTAAAATATTCATGTAATATTATTATCCATTATTTTTCCTTTGTGTATTATTTCGGTAATTCAAACTGTATCTTTTGCTAAATAAAGATATTATTAAGGCATAATTAATGAATTTAATTAAACATCAATAATTTTGTTGTAAACTGAAACATTTTAGCTCAATAATTATTGATAAGATATAATTCAGCAAGACAGCGTGTAAATGAATCAGTGAAAATGACTATCATGAAAATAATAGATATGATG
Source organism: Candidatus Zixiibacteriota bacterium (assembly GCA_021159005.1). Classification (NCBI taxonomy): domain Bacteria; kingdom Pseudomonadati; phylum Candidatus Zixiibacteriota; species Candidatus Zixiibacteriota bacterium. The sequence goes on from JAGGSN010000228.1 coordinate 15,022, forward strand.
AAAACTAACGACAATTTATCGATGGCATCAAAAATGCCCGGTTGATAAGTAAATATTAATTTTGACCGATTCTATGTCTGCATGCCCTATTGGCTTCTTTTCGATAGCCACTTAGCATACTTTTCAACCGCCGTTTACACCCTCCGCATTAATAATAAATCAACGTTTATTGGTATATCTGTGGTGTTCTCTGACGCTTTCTGGTGTCGAAAAATGTAGGTCGGATATCAGCTAATTTCCGATGTGTAAGGATAGATATTCTCGTAATGGGTAAGCTGAAATTCAGTTGGGGGAATTACAATTCTCGTGTCCGGGATTTGAGTCCCTGTGCTAATAGTTGTGTTTCAACCACTTACAGGGATTTATTGAAGATATAGTATCATTTTGCTTGGTCGCTAAGCAAATAATAATCACGTATAATCATATACGCATATAATAAGCAATTAATTCGTATTGACTTTCAATGAGAATGATTATTGTATGTTAATATAAAAGCAAGCAAATTATTTAAGTTTTTGGGTTTTGTTGCTTCAAGGAAATCGGGTTTAAATTTTGGTTTAATGAAATGATGTTAGGTTTTATTATGCTTAATTATAATTATTTTCTTATGAAAGAGATAGAACAATAAAAGTAAAAGACATTATTGCTAAACATAGTTTGTCATTATTTATGTATTTACATCTATAAAATACTTCAAGTAAACATAAAAGGAGGCTGCCTTTGAAAATATTTTTATAGCTCATTTAGTAATCTTAATAAAGCCTAAAAAGGGAAGTCAGGAATCAGTATTTTAGGCTGGTAATTATTGTTTGCAGTTAACTGCAGCAATAAATTGAATCATTTGATTTGGGGTAAAATAGCATTAGTTGATTAATAAAATTTTTTGAGGAGATATGATATGAACAAAGCTATAGGATTAATTATCCTGTTTACTATCATTTTAAGCGTTGGTATGGCTTCGGCAGAAACAATAGAAGTCAGTCAACCAACATATGGAACCAGCAATAACGCCTATGATCGAAATCCTTCAATCGTACAATATGGCGACGATTACTGGATGTTTTACGCCAAAGGAGACGATATTTCCACTAATGGCGTTCGCGGAACCGGGTATGACCCCGATGCTGATGAGTATGTCATTTGGTATAAGACTGCCTCATCATTTGAAGATTTAGCGGCGGCATCTGAAACAAAACTGGCATTGTCAGAGACGAATCGGCCAGCGAATTTCGATCAAAGGGTAGTTTCAGCAGCGGTTTTCGATGGCAATATCTACGCGTTTGTTTCCAGCGGGCAATCTGGTGCCGACAGAGGTTTGTATTATTATGAATACAGCGGCGGTTCCTGGAGCGGCCCAACTACTCTTATCGCGGACGGTACGGCGCGCGGCGGTCATGTCAATGTCGCAGTGAATAGTACGCATATCTATATTGTTTGGGAATCAACAGCTGACGCATCATCTGATTGCTATACTTGGGATGGTACAACCTTGAGTTCAAAGATTGATATCAGCGATGGCAACCAACCAAAGATTGCTTACTATGAACAGAATAAATCGGGTAATCTGTTTGTTGTAAATATTGAAGATGGTACTGGGGACATAGAAATATTTTTAGCCATTGCTTCCCCAAACCCGCTTTTCAGCCATCATTCAACAGCCATACCCGGCGGAGGTTTTTACGATCCCTGCATATTCACAGATGGCACAGACCTTTATGTAATCTCCGCTCCTTATGTCTCAATTGACGATCACCAATACCTGATTCAAACGAAATTCGATAACTTTACCTCAACTTGGTCAAATACAAAGACTGTATCTTTTGGAGGTTATGGCAGTACTTGCTGGTGGGATTACTGGCCATGCGGTTATCATGATGGAACTGATGCTTACGTGTTTTTCACTACCGAAACGAATAGCCCAGTTTACGGCGATGGCGAGATTGCTTTTATTAAAATGGATTGGGAGCTTGATAACAACCATTATTTTTATATCCAGAATGCCGTTAATCAGGCCAGCACCGGCGATACTGCAGCTATTGAGGATGGTTTATACACCGAGTCAAATATAACAATTGATAAATCCTTAACCGTTATAGGCAAAACAAGAGATGGTGTAATAGTAGCGCCTCTTGCCGAAGATATTGGTTCCGGAACAAGCAGCTTCGATGGAACTTATCAATATGGTTTTATGGCTATCGCAGATAATGTTACCATTAAGGATATTACTATTGATGGCTCCGCCAATAATCTCGCAAATGGCGGAACATTACCTGATCATAATAATTACAGGGTAGGAATCGCTAATTATGCTGATGGTAATGATGGCTATAATAACTTAACTGTAGAAAATGTAAATGTCAAGTATGTGCGGCAGCACGGTATAGCGCTCGGATATTACGGAGGTTCTCTTAATGGCGGACATTCCGTTACCGCGTGCAATATAGATCATGTTGATAACAGAAGAGGCATTTGCAGTTATGACGCCCCTGTTGTTATTTCCGGTAATGATATTAGCTACACCGGTATGGGTATATATGTTTCACCTTCACCACTCTTACCTGAGGGGTCGGGTGAAACTATTACAATAACCAATAACACCTTAACCTATATTGCCGGTATGTACAGTCTGTATTATGGTCATAATTGGCCTTGTGTGGGTATCTATTACAGGAATCCAAACTATGACCAAGAACTGATATGCACAGGGAATGATCTAACTATAGGCGATGGAGATGAAGAAACCGATATGGTTGGCGTAACAGGTATGTACATTTATAATGCTGACAATAACAGTATTATAGATGATAATACCATAGATGCCACAAGCGGTACTGAAAACTGGGGAATTTATCTCGGTGGATGCGCTGGAACAATTGTTAGCAATAATGATTTCATTATGAATGAGAAAGACTGCGGCATTTACCTGGGGCGCGGCAACCCCGATCCATTGCTTGTTGTTCCGAATATAGTTAGCGGTAATACCTTTATTTCCTCTTTGAGTTCTTCGAGTTCAATAACTGAAGGAACTGCAATTATTCAGGGCAATCACGGAGACCTGTTCTGGATGGTAGAGGATCCTCAAAATACAGATAATACTATAACCGGCAACGTCATCGATGGCTTTGTCAGAGGTATTTTGCTGCATGATGATGGAATTGCCGCTTATAGTGTTAATGCTGCTATTAACAATAACAGCATCATTAATAATAACGTTTATGGCGTGGATGCCTCAACGCTTGTGAATACAATCGATGCCTCCGGCAACTGGTGGGGTACCACAGTACCAGCTGAGGTGGCGGGAAAAATCAGCAGTCATGTTGATTTCACACCCTGGCTTGGCGGCGGTACTGATACAGACCCCGGCTTTCAGGGCGATTTCTCCGAACTCTGGGTTGACGACGACAGCCCGCAAACCGGAACAACCGAACGGATTCAGGAAGGGGTTAATCTGGTTGATGGCAGCACAGTGAATATTGCAGCCGGAACATATGTGGAGACTATCGACATCAGCAGGGATCTTTCCCTAATTGGAGAGAGTGAAGCCAGTGTTTTAATCGATGCTAGCTCTTTCAGCGATTATGGAGTTTATGCCATCGGCGACTATACTGTAGCGTTGGAGAGTTTCACTGTTGAAGGTCCTCCTTCGCAAACCTATGGGTATGGCGTAAAAATATCAGGCGATAACGCCAGTATTTCTATCAATGATGTAACGGTTCAGAATAGCGGAAGGTCAGGCTTTGATCTTAATGGCGTAGTTTTTGGCGACCTTCAGAACCTTACAGCAACCGGAAATGGCGGCGTAGGCTTAGGTCTTTCTGATTGTGATAATGTTACTATCAATAATATGACATCCAGCGGCAACGCCTGGGGAGGAATCGGTATATTTACATATGGTCATTTTTATACCGGCGGCTCGGATAATATCACACTGACCGAGACCAATAATCTCGCTGATTACCTTTACACTCAAATTGATAATTACAATGATCCGCTAAATCCATATCCGATAACGAATCTTGATATTCCGATTTCATTATTTGGCTATATTGTTAGCAGTAATTTAGCGTTTACCTATATCGGCTATTTCCCCGATTTGGCAACAGCTATCGGGGCAGCTGCAGGCGGTCCCGACCCAACAAATTCATACGTTATTGAACGTGTGAGCGGTGAGTTTTATGTAGGACCGGGAATGACCATACAGGCGGCTATTGATGCGGCAAGTGATGGAGATATAATTAATGTTTTGGCTGGAACTTATGCTGAAGCATTAAACATTCCGACTAACAATTTGAGCATAATCGGAGCCGGACGCTCATTGGTTGCTATAGATGCCGGTGGTTTATCCGGTTTTAACAACAGCGGCATTTATGTAGCCGGCAACGCGGTAACCCTGCAGGGCTTCACATTTACCGGTGAACCATCAACGGCTGCGCCGCGTTACGGGATTAAATATGGAAGTGTCGTCGGAGGCGCTTTAACAGATATTCTGGTAACCGAATTCTACCGAACCGGAGTAGATATGCTCGGCTCTGATGGTCTGGTTATATCAAATTTTGAATCTGCCGACAATGGCGGTAACGGAATTCAGATTTGTGATGGCAGAAATATAAGCTTTAATAATATCACTACCAGCGGCAATGCCTGGGGCGGTATCGGGATATTCACCTATGGCAGATATGCACCTATGGGCGTAGAAAATATTGTTTTCACTGGCACCAACAGCCTTGGAGAAACCAGCACAGATAACGGAGGTTTATATCTTGAGGAAGGCAACTACAGTGATCCTGCCAATCCTGAGCCAATTACTTTCAGTATCGACCCTCTTGATAACGCTGATGTAACTATCCAGCTAAGCGATTTTGTATATTTCATGAAAGGCGATTCTGACAATGACAATATCTATACGCGTTTTTATACATCATTAAGCGATATCTTAAGCGCCTTAGCTGGTTCGCCCGGACACATCACAACTAACAGGACAATGCAGAATCTGATGTTTCCCCATAATTTCTATGTGTACGATATCGCTAACGGTTTGATGACCATTCAGGCAGCCGTTGATGCAAGCGTTCCAGATGACACCATTAATGTAATGACAGGAAATTATGAAGAGCAGGTAGTAATTGGTAAGAACCTGATTGTAACAGGCGAAGGCAAGGATGCAACCATCATTGAATCGCCAACCACTTTGACGGAATATTTCACTACCAGCGCTGCTAATTATCCTATAGTCTATATTCATGATGCTGATGTTGATTTTGAAAACATGACAATTGACGGTCTTGGTCGTGGAAATACCAATTATCGTTTTGTTGGCATTGGTTTCTGGAATGCTGGCGGTTCGGTCAACAACGTTCGCCTAACCGGTGTACGTGATGAACCATTTAGCGGCGCGCAGCATGGAGTCAGCATATATTCATACAATGACACTGATGGCCCATATACGATCAGCGTTAGTGATGTGGATGTAGACGATATGCAAAAAACAGGAATTGCTTTACTCGGCAACGGCCTTACCGTTGATATCGATAATGTTACCACTATTGGCAATGGACCTACGGATGTTACAGCTCAGAATGGTATTGAAGTTGGCTATGGCGCAGGTGGTACAATAGATGATTGTACGATTACCGGGATAACTTATACCGGAGCAACCTGGACAGCATCAGGATTGCTGCTGTTGGAATCCTCTGTACCGATTATCTCAACAAATGTCAATATCGATCAATGCCAGACAAGCGTATATTTCTCGAACGCCAATGGTACTTTTGATTCAGGCACTATTACTAACCCCCATGGCGATGCTTTATATGCTTTTAGTCTTGGCGCCTTACGGTCTGACGTTAAAATACCTAAAGCTAATCCTCAGCCAATTGACAAGTTTGCATCTGTCGTAAATGATAGATCTCCCGTTGATGTTACGGTTAGCAATAGTATCATAACCGGCGCTGATGCAATTGATAGCTGGGGTCCTGCCGGGTATGCTATCGGTCCTGTTGCATTTACTGTAACCAACTGCGAAGTTTCCCATTGGGATTGGGGAGTTGTGGTTTACGATGATGGAGGAGGCATCACATCAAATGTAAGCTATTGCAAACTCTATGATAACCTGAGCTATGGCTTATATACAAATGATGCTGACATTCTCGATGCGGAGCACAACTGGTGGGGCACGCTCAACTGTCCTGTGATAACTGCGTCTATCAGCGGCGATGTTGATTTTGAACCGTACTGTAACTCCGATTTCTCAGATTGCAGTTTCACCTGCGAGGTTAGTATTGTCTGGGTGGATGATGACTGGGCAGGGTCGTCTGATGGTCAGGATATTGGCGGCGGCAAATATTTTAAATATAACGCCTTCGATATCATCATGGATGGCATAACAGCGGTTTCGGAGCACGGCACAGTTAATGTTGCCGCCGGCATATATCACAACGATATCACCGCTGGTTATTGGGATGGCGGAAACTGGGTCTATACCAACAGAATCGACAAGAGTATATCAGTACTTGGCGCTCAGGCTGATGTTGACCCTGCCGGCAGTACCGATGAACGATCCGGCGGTGAATCGATTCTGACCAGAGATGAAGGTTTGCCATACTCGATTGTTGCTCCGAATGTGGTTGTAAATGGATTCATGAACGGCAGCAATTCTCCGAATACCGGCGGTCGGTTTATAATTGGCGATGATGCTGATAATGTTATTATCAAGTATTGCATTATTCAGAATACGCCAAACACTTCTTCCGGACATGGCATTTGTGTTTACCCGGGAGCCGAGAATACAATCATCTCATACAATACTATTGCCAACACAGCTTGGGAAGGCATAAGAAACGATGGCAACGCTGAGATATCTTATAACACTATCAGAGACATTGTTGCCAACAAAGGCATCATGTTTGGCGAAAACAGCAGCGGCAGTATTGGCAACAATACAATCTTCAATACATTCTATGAGGGTATAGCGGCTTTTGCGAACGCATCTATAACCGGTAATGATATATCAGGCTGTTATCATGGTATCCAGATTCGTGGTGATGCTACCAATTACACTATTGATGGCAATAACATCCACAATAATCAGAATCATGGAATAGAAATACCCAATTATTCCGGAGAGATTGTTGCCGGAGCAACCATAACCAACAACACTATTGCTGACAATCCATATTGCGGAGTAAAAGTTGGCGGTAATACCGATGGTTCTGGTTATTATATCAGCAACAACACTTTTATCGGCAACGGCATTTATGGAGTGGAGTCATTTACAACTGCGGATGTTAATGCAGAGCACAACTGGTGGGGCGCTTACTGCGGTCCGTATCATTCGACTGTCAATCCTCTCGGCGAGGGCGACGGAGTAAGCGACAATGTTGATTTCGATCCCTGGTGTAATGATGATTTCACCGATTGTACATTTAGTCTCAGTGATCCTCCTGCGGTAGTCTGGGTGGATGATGATTACACTGTAACCGGTTATAATGACGGCCACCTCTGGTGTTATGATGCTTTTGCTTCTATCCATAACGCCGCCAAAGCTGTAGCCGATAATGGTACTGTGCATGTAGCCGATGGCACATATAGAGAACAGGTTACAATAGAATCCAAAAGTCTGGATTTATTAGGCGCCGGAATCGGTATAAGCATAGTTGAAGCTGTCGATGTCGTTGATCGCAGTACTTATGTGATTACTCAATGGAGCGGCAGTGCTAAAACAATCGATGCCTGTATTGGTGTATTAGACGCTGGTACCGTAAATATCTCTGGTTTTACTGTTGATGGTAGAGACTTAGGTCCCAATAATTTCTACGGGATTCATTATTTCAACACTGATGGGGCTGTAACCGGTTGCCGTATTGAGGATATTACTTATACTGGCAGTCCTAGCTCATCCCAAATTGTCAGCCTTGCTGCAACGCATGGTGATGGGCAATCTGCAGCGATAGAATTTTCAGATATTAAAATTCCGAATTTCCAGAAGTGCGGCATCCTAACAATGGGACCCGGTATAGCTTTTACAATTAATAACAATACGGTTGAAGGACAAATCAACCCTAATCTGGCGCCAAATGGCATACAGGTTTCTTATGGCAGTTTTGGCAGCCTGAGCGGCAATGAAGTTAGCATGGTTGGTTATCCGGGCGATGACTGGGCTGGAACCGGTATCCTTCTTTTCGAAAGTGGAGATGTTACTGTTACGGGTGGTATTGTAATTGGATGTGAGAGCGGCATTAATCACTCGCAATGGAACTGGATATATACTCCATCTGCTACTCCAACGGTTATTGTTGATGGTGTGGATATGGATGATAATCAATGGTCTGTTTCGACTCATATTGCTAATGATGGCGTAAATCTTAATTTTGAAGTGAAAAACTGCGTTATTGATAACAGCCTTTATACGGGCATTAATCTCTGGGGCAGTGATGAGGACCCATGGGGAGGTTCTTATTACAGCGGCTGGACGAATGGTACATTAAATGTTGATATCCATGATAACCATATAACAAACAGTAACGGTGATGCCATTGATGAATTTATAGAACTGCCTACTGGAAATGTCGTTAACTGCACGGCTATACGCAATAATTATTCGGGCTATGCGGATTATGGAGTTTACAACAACTTCACTAACATGATAGATGCTACTCAATGCTACTGGGGTATGCCGGCAGGACCTACAACATTTAGGAATAACGGCAGGCAGAAAATCGTAAAAATGCTATCAATTCCATTTGCTCCTGATGAGAGTGAAATGCCTGCTGATATTTCCGTTGTTCTTAAAAGACCTGATGAAGGCAGTGTCATTCTTGACGGAGTTACCAGTAATGTCGATTACTCGCCATGGTGGGGCGGCAATTATGTTGACGATAATCACGCTTCCTTCTGGAGCTGGTGGGTAGACAATTCTAATTCCTCAACCATACAGGAAGGTATAGACTTCACATTAGAAGGCGATACTGTTTTCGTTACTCCTAACGAATATACCGGCATAGGCAATAAAGAGATTGATTTTGGCGGAAAAGATATTGTCTTAAAAGCATCCGAAGAAATTGATAATACAATTATCAACTGCGAATCATCCGGCCGGGCTTTCCATTTCCATAATGGCGAAACAGAAGAAGCTAAAGTAATCGGATTTACGATAAAGAATGGTTCCGTTGTCGGTAGCGGCGGCGCATTCCTGTTTGAGGGCTCGAGTTCACCAATAATCACTTCCTGCTTAATTGTAAATAACCAGGCTTCAAGCGGCGGCGCATGTTATGTCTATGATTCACAACCTACTTTTATCAACAATACGATCAGCAAAAACGCAGCGGTTGGCGGTTTTTACAGCAATGGCGGCGGTTTTTATAACAATAATTCCAGCCCGATAATCACAAATAGCATTTTCTGGGACAACACAGCCACTGGAAGCGGAGACCAGATTTATAATGGGACACCAGAAATTACTTATTGTGATATTGAAGGTGGTTATATCGGGGCAACCAATATCGATATCAATCCATTGTTCCGCGACCCAACCAATGGTGATTTCCATTTGATGTCTATTGCTTGCGGAGATGCGTTTGATTCACCCTGCATCGATATGGGATACCCTAACATTAAAGACGCAATAGCTGATTGTAATCATGGGCTTGGAACAGATAGATCCGATATCGGCGCTTACGGCGGTGTTGTAATCCTAAGCGGTTATGAATATCTGCCTGGTGATGCAAACATGTATAATGGCCTTTGGCCGCCTATTGTTATTGGCGGAGATGTTACATATCTTGTAAACTACTTCAAGGGATACGAAACCAGCTTGCCATGTTTATTGAATGACTTCTGGTGTTCTGCTGATGCCAATGGTGATTGTCAGGTAATAGGCAGCGATGTTATCAGGTTAGTTAATTATTTCAGAGGTTTGGGCGATATTCAGTACTGCCCGGAATATTTACCACTATGGCTGACTCCTGACGACATTCCAGCGGAAGCTCCTGATGGATGGCCAAATTGTGAGATACCGACGATGAATAATAAAACTATTCCATCTAATTCTATTAGATAATAGTAAATCCACATGGTTTCAAAGGCGGTCTTTTGTGGCCGCCTTTTTTTATCCGGAGTTTAACACTTGCGTTTTGATAAGGCACAGCGCTGTAATATGTTAACCATAATTGCGATTAGAAATCCGACACAACAAGACTCTTCATTGAGGGCCTCGGGACTTTCAAAGCTTCGAAAATCTCAAGCTGCTTTGCATCCGCGCTCACCAAGGCATGATGATGACTATGACCGCTTTTCCAAGCAACAACATCTATCCGGCGTAGTTTGCTAAAAGCCTTCTCAAAACTATGCTTAGTCTTTTTCAAACGAAGATTGAAAAACACGGTAAGCTGTAAAGCCATAAAACATATAAATAGCTGCCGCTGAAAAACCAATTAATTCCTTTACAAACAATAAGTTTCTATAGTAAAAACAGGTATCAAATTGCAAGGAATCGTGAGATTTTAGCCAAAAAGTATGTAAAATGATCCCTTTAAAATTAAACAGACTGGAGTTGAATTTGT
>JAGGSN010000229.1 GCA_021159005.1 Candidatus Zixiibacteriota bacterium
AAGTAGTATCCCAGACTAACGGCATATAGTATTCATCAATCGCCTTGATGTAGGGGTTTATATCGTAATATACAGCATCATACATACCAGGTACAGTGTCCCCGTTTATATCAATAATACCAGTATTACCCATATGACTTTCTGTACTATCATATGCTGTATCGAGCTTCCAGAAAAGCAATCCCTTGGGCTGATAACACAAACCGATAAACGTTATACAACGAATTTCAGATCTTGTCGGCTTACGTCGTTGTTCACCATAGGCGCAACCATCGTAACTTTCATCACAAAACCAGTACTGCGGTGTATACATCCAGCCTTCAGTCGTCGAACTATAATCAGTTAATACGGCCCTTATTGAATCACATGATGATGCTAATTTATCATTAAAATCAAATTGCAGACCATTACCAGTATTGCCGGTGTATTCAGTCTCAATATCTATAGGATAAATGTATACCCAAAAGATTTTCGGATGCGCCAACCTTACCAGTTCTCTATAGAGCCTGTTGACCCAACCGAAATTAATCCAGCTGGCGCCATACGCCGGGTTATCCCATTCATAAAGTGTCATCGCTGAATCAATCAGATTATTGATATACCCGAATGATCGATAATTTGTAGTACTCTGGGTATCTTTCAAAAACCAACCCAATACACTATCCTTGTATGCCGGACGATTGCCTGTCGAGTCTATAATTTCGGAGTCTCGATCACCAGCGAAAAGTTCTGCTGCATATTGGTCATAAACCTTAAAATAATCGACGAAGACGGTGCAGTTGCCGGTTGTCTCAAACTTAAAATAAAACCAGCCGCCCTTAGAAGAATTATCATCAAATACCCAGAAGTAGTTTTGGTTAAACGTTGAAGAAGAAGAATCATCATTGGTTAATTCAAGAATGGTATCACGAAACACAGACGTATGGGGCAGTTCATAAACCTTAACCGTATCAACAAACTTAAGCGTATCAGGATGTTTTATTATGCTGAATATCCCAACCACATCAGTTGTGTCATTCCAGGTAGAATCTATGCCGAGTTTGAGAATAGGATAGAAATCGAATCTGCGATAAAACCAACTATACTTATTATGAAGCCCAAGCTCCAAACCGTTTAACATCGTCCCGCTGCCGCCATAATAAGTATCACCTTCAGCATCTACAAGCTCAATATCATCGCCAAGGGCAGTCGTAAACTTGGTTTTATAATATTGACTGCTGTCAGGTTCGGGATGCGTGATTACATAATGAGTATTGGTATACATCATCTGAGGATTTGCCGTATCACTACCAGTATTCCAAGGATAAGGATATATCCCTTTAGAAATAAATCTGCTTTTGGCTGTATGATTAAAACCGCCGCACATATGTTGGTTGAAACCGAGTGATAAATACATGCTGTCCAATAGTTCATCGGTAAAATAACTGCTTGTGCTTGCCCAATGCGATGAGTAAGCCCCAAACGGCATCTCCGTCGAATCAATTAATTGAGCAGACGCTAACAATGGTAAAAATATTATCAATATTATCTTTTTTAACATTCCTTTACCTCCTTTGATTACTTGATTAAGACTAACTTTTTGGGTTTACCTGAAAGCTCCAAACTCCATTGAGATATTTTCGCAAAATATACCCCCGATGAGCATTCAGAACCATAATCATCCCTGCCATCCCAGATGACGTTGTGTTCTCCTATATCCCTCCTTTCATCTAACAATGTTCTAACCTTTCGCCCCGTAATATCATATATGCTTATCTTTATCTCTGCCGGTATAGGTCCAAGATTGGCGACTGAATAGACTATAGTCGTAGATGTATTAAACGGATTCGGGTAATTTGTTTTGATTGATGTAATCCGAGGTAAGGCCGCACCTGATTGATTCCAAATATCGGTTAAAGCTATCTCGAGTTCTTCTGAGTAATCCGATATATTATCCTGGTTATCAACTGATGCGATACGGTAGTAGTAATTATGTTCGTTATCAACATCGGTATCGATATAATATGATGTCTCAGGCTCAGCTATTTGATTAAATACGGATGGCTCAAAACCAGAGATTGTGTCTTTATATAAAAGATAACCGCGGAAATCAGCTTCGGTATTGAAACGCCAGTTTATATAGACTGTATCCTGATTATATTGCCCTGAAATACTATCCGGCACCGCTGGAGGTAGATCAAGATACTCATACGATTCTCCATAAATTCCACCATAAGCGCCAATATCAGATCTTGATCCATCCGTATCTAAATAGGTTGGATCGCCTGCATCTATAAGGGGGGAGAAAGCTTGCAAATGAACATCTTCATCCGAGACATACAAAGGGTTACAGGATACATTGCCAATTGAATCAAAATCAAACTCCCAAGTTTCTATATCCACTTGATTATTATAAAAATTGTTGAATTTTATAACACTACCTGAATCATACAATTCAACACCTTTTCCACAATTAGATATAGAGTTGTTGAATAATGTGTCATTCAAGGTTGCGTTTATTCCATTCTGCCATAAATTCTTAGTTACATTATTATATCTAATGCTATTTGAAGTAGTTATACCATTTCTACCGCCAATTATTACATTATTTCTTATTATATTACCACCTTCAATTGCATTGATATCTCCTCCGGGGATAATGATATTATTCTGAATAATCGAAGAACTGCTGTAGATAAAAAGTGCCCAATTTCCAGTTGTGTTTAGAATAAGATTATTACTGATAAGAAAATTACCGCTAAAATCAAATATATCAACTGCTTTGTCACAACTATCGAAAACGCAATTAACCACCTCTGAAGTACCCCCTTTTACAGATGCTCCCCAATGTGAATTGATAAACTTACAATTCCTGATTGACGCGCTTGCCCCGCCACTCATTTCTATTGAACGCCAATCGGGATGTCGAAATAAAATATTTTCAACTGAACAATTATCACCTAATCTAATTGCCGGTAAATGATAAGCATCGGTATACCAAAAAGTGCTATCCCAACCCAGACCGACTACAGCGATAGAATCATAGAACTCCATAATAGCAACTTCATACCATTCCCCCGCGCCTATATACAGCGTATCATGCGGGTTGGTAGCGTCTATGGCATCCTGTATCAGGTGGGCGCCGGTCTCCCAGCTGGTGTAGGGGGGCTCGTCCGAGCCGTCATGGCTGGCGTAGTGGTAGTCGGCGTTGGCTATGCCGGTCGTTAATAGTAGCGTTATTATTATAATTGCTTTCATACATTTAATCCCTGCTAAAGATTATTACTTCTTCTTATTAAAATATAATACATTATCATTATTTCCCAAGTCCATATTATCAGCCTCTGCTATTTTAAACAACCGCCCTTCGCCAGCCTTAAGCACAGTAGTGAAGTATAGCTTATCATCATATAAACTTGTATAGGTAGTCTCTGAAACAGCTGCCCAATCTGTGGTAATTGAATCTGCAATATCAATAACCAGCAACCGCTCTGCGTTATTAAAAAATGAGCGGTTAATCTCCACAATGGCGGTTACATCAGGGGCAAGAGTTACGCTGTCGATATTGCAGGCGCGGTTGACCAGCATGAAATATTTATCGCCATTCTTGGTAAAATCACCCATATGAAACCAGCCAAGGTCGGGATTGGTTGTGTCGGAATAACCTCTAACCGATTTTACTATCTTGTTAGAAAATGTTTGTGATGAGGATGAACAGTAATAAGTACCCTGCCATTCGAGTTCTCTTAACAACTTTCCTGTCGCGTTGATGTAGGGTGCCATATCTTCCACTGCATGCCACATATCCGTCTTATTGTCAACTGTCCCCGTATCAAGCAAACCGACAGAATATAAAACAGTATCTCGATACCAAGGATGATATTTCCAATATAATACACCTTTTGCATTGTTGCACAAACCTATAAATGTATTGCAGGACAGTTCCGATTTTGTTACCGGTCGCCACCACCATTCGTCCTCAGACCAATTTGTTTCAGAATCGTCAAGATACATATAGCCAAATGCTTGAGGAACTATCCACCATTCTTCGCAATTATCATCTTCTATGCAAGCTGCGTTTACCAAACTTTCCACTTCTGCATTAAAGTAATGCGCAAATTGTTGACCGCGATGTTCAATATATCCACTTGTATCTCTATATTTACCTCCGGTGTATTCTGTATAATAAGTTTTATTAGTACCTCCAACAACGTACTGACCGCCATGGAAACCATATTTATCCAACCATACTACTTCCGGTTGGGATATCTTTAAGAAATCCTTAATCATCTGCTGGGGTGAACCAACCGTATCACTAGTTAAAAATATAGTTACAGCTCGCTGAGTCTGTGAAGTATATTGAAATAGGCTGTCGTAATGACGATATGCCCGATAATGCTCATATACCGGCTCATCGCGAAGATACCAGCCGGCGACATAGCTCTCCGCCCAGGCCGAACCTGCCATGTCTAAGATTTTATCATCAAATTCATGATTTTCAATTAGTCTTTCACCTCTATCATCACGAACCTTAAACCAATCCAGATAAAATGTAATAGTGCTATCCCTGGACTTAATTTTAAAATTTGTTTTGCCATAAGGATCTCCGGCAATAATATCTCGTCGATAAGGATCAAAATAAATAACTATTGCGGTATCAACATATCCACCCTGACCATCGGAAAACATTCCGGCAGTTATTGGATATACTAAGTAAATATTTGTATCAGGATCAGGTTCAGCATCAGCAATTATAACCTTGTAATCAGCAATTGTATCTTCAGGTTCAGGAACATTAGCAGTATCAATTTCAATCATTATTCGCCAGGCGCTTTTGTAATATATTGAATTTTCTTGATGAAAAGCCAAACCATAAACAATATGGTCATCATTGGAATCGCCTTGATGTACCCAATAATCACCTTCTTGATGACCATCATGATAAGTAAACCTCACTTCAGATTCTATATCCTCCGCCTCAATCTGTACATATCGAGCATCACAGTATTTTAAAATATTATTTGAATATCCACTGCTATCACTTAAATATCTCCCGGGAAACACTTTCATGCCATCGTCATGATTCTCCTCAATTTTTTCACAAATTCTATTGCTATCATCATCAGCGTGTATGTTAAGATAAATTACATTGAAGCCAAGAATATCCCTCAATGTATCCCTTTCGGCTAAATCTCGATGTGTTGAATATGCCCCCCAGGGAAATACCGTATCGGGAAGATCATCTGCAAAAGCAATACTTGAAAAAACAGTAAGTATTATCAAGATAATACTAAATATTAAGGTTTTCACAAACCCTCCTTTACTTTACTAATAATAGCTTCCTTTTCGATGACAACCGCCGCTCATTCCATTGGCTGATAGATGCAAAATATAAGCCTGAGGGAAGAGCATTGCCGTTATCATCCTTACCATCCCAAATTATCTTATGACTTCCAACCTCCTTTCTTGCATCGAATAACAATCTCACCTTGCGGCCTAAGATATCATAGATATCGATATTTATCTGAGCCGGTATCGGACCGATATTACCGACATAATAAACAATGGTAGTCTGCGAATTAAAAGGATTGGGATAGTTGCTGGTGATAGCTGTAAACTCGGGCCTCTCAACTCCCGGCATATCCCATATCGAAACAAGGTTAATCTCCAGTTCCTCTGAATAATCTGAGATATTATCCTGATTATCAATCGAGGCTATCCGGTAATAATAATCTTGATCCGTCGTCCAATCGGAATCTAAATAATATGATGTGTCAAGCTCGGCAATAAGGTTAAACTCCGATGGCTCAAAGCCTGAATAAGTGTCGCGATATAATTCATAGCGATTGAAATCAGCTTCACCAATAAAACGCCAGATAAGATTAATGGTTGAGTCGTCAAGATCTATATTAGCCGACAGGCTGTCGGGAGTATGGGGCGGTAAGTCGAGATAAGTATAAGATTCACCTCCCTGTCCGCCATAACAGCCTAAATCAGAGCGAGTCCCGTCAACATCAAGGATGTTTGGATCGCCGGCATCTATAAGCGGGGAGAAGGCTTGAAGATGATAATCATCACCCTGATTGTTAAACATTGGATATTTATGAATAAAACCATAGGTCGTATCTATAAAGTTAGGTAAGCCAAGTATTCGAAAACTATGTTCTGTTCCCCAGATATTGTTATAATTCGCATATAATGTCTGGTTGGACCCAAAAAGACCGATGCCTGCAACTTCACCACCGGTTAAGGCATTATTTAAAACAGTGAGTATTGCGTTATCTCCTTCTAAATCTATGGCTACATCAACTTCCCAATATGTATGGGCATAAATTGTATCTATGGTATTGTTTACAATTATTGAATTTTCACCTGAAGGCGATATTATTATTCCGTTACCACTTACATAGCTTAATATAAGATTATTGGCGATATAGTCATATTCTGAAAGTTCATCTATAGCGCAAATTTCAACAGCATGCCATGCACCTTGACTTTTAGCAATATTATTTATTATAATATTCGTATCAGCCAAAGAATGTATAGGCGCATCATCAAAAGTCTGAATGATGCAATTAGAAACATACAAATATGTGTCACCGAAACCATTATGCACAGTTGATTGCTCACCGTTAAAGATGCAATTTTGCACAAATGTTCTAGTAGCACCAAAAACACCGCCGCCTTCAAACCTGCAATTGTAAACATATAATTCGCGATAAATACCGCCATAGATAGCATTGCTAAAGTTGCCGGTATGCTCGATAAAAAGATCTACGATAGTAGTTATAGAGTCGCAGCTTATCACCGAACGCGGGAACTCATCATACCACACTCGCGAGGAGTCCATCCCCATACCGATAAGCGCCAATGAATCATCATGCAGGAAAATGCGCCCATAGTAATCTCCGGCGCCTACATATATCGTATCGCCACGGCTGGCGGCATCGGCGGCATCCTGCACCACATGCGCCGCTGTCTCCCAGCTGGTGTAGGGGGGCTCATCCGAGCCGTCATGGCTGGCGTAGTGGTAGTCGGCGTAGGCGGCAGTGGCTGTTATAAGCATTACACCGATTAGCATGAATATTTTGATGATTCTATTCATCATATAAATTGCTCCCGATTATAAATGGGCGATAAAACTACTTAAATAAATATAGCCATCATTGCCTTTTTGTCAATATAAATGCTGCCTTTACTTAAGCCCAAAAATTTTAATGTATCAGGATAGTAGCTTTGCGACATCCAGATACCAAAGGCACCCTCGGGATGTCATCCGCTTGGGCGGATTTCCATCCTGAGGGATAAAAGTTGTGCAGAGCTTCATGACTTGGAAACTGTTCATCCGTCGGGTGCAAAACCCTCTCTGTGGTGCATTATACAGATTTGTATGTATAACTATTTTCTATTTTTAATGCATGACATACTTCAAGTAATAACCGGATTTAGCATGGAAGATTTTAAAAATTATAACAGGAATTTGAAAGGCAGCAATAACTAACTTGGAAAACAGCGGCCCCCGAGCTCTAACTCGAGCCGTCCATAAAAGTAGTCTTCTCGTCATTTGGCGACAGGTTAAAAACTAACTCCCGTTTGGAGATAAGAGATTTCCGCCTTCGCCGCCGCTGAAACAAAGCGAAAAACCAACTGCATACCATAGAATTGTTGTTGCTCCCATTGAAACGAAGCTCTGAATCATGATAGAGAGCACGTTCTTACGCCCCAACAAACCGCCATAGAAAAACGCCAGACCCGGTGTCATTAGCATGACCGGACTTGTAGCCACAAGCATAAAACCGGTATTGCCAGAATCAAACATATTTTTCATCCTTACTCAAAACCCAAATGGAAATAATATATTCGACAACAGGCAATTTGAAAATAGGGTATTTCCTGATTATTGACTTCGAAATCCCTTACAGATAAGCAATGAGACGGCAGGTATATTGAGTTATCTCAACCCATTCTCTAATCTAATTTGGCAAGTCCTTCGCGAATAGCGTATTTGGTCAGTTCGGCAATACTGTGCAGGCTAAGTTTATCCATAATCTGCTTTCGATAGCTCTCTACAGTTTTCACACTTATGTATAGCATTCCCGCTATATCCTTAGTGGACTTGCCCTCGGCGAGAAGCTGGAGAACCTCACGTTCTCTCCCGCTCAGCGGCGAACAGGATAAACTACTGCCTTCGCGCATCCATTCGACATAGTCGCGGAGCACTTGACTGCGTACAGATTTACTGAAAAACAACTCTCCCTTCCAGACCACATCGATAGCTTCTATGACTTCCCGGACAGCCGACTCTTTGAGTATGTATCCACATGCTCCGACACGTAATGACTCCTGGATAAATTTCCGATCGGCATGCATTGAGAGCATTATAATTTTCGTGTCAGGTGTTTCATCAATTATTTTTCGGGCAGAGTCTATTCCGTTCAATCAAGGCATTGAAATGTCAGGAAGGATAATATTGGGTTTATGTCTCGCGGCAAGGTTTACAGCCTCCAATCCATCTTTGGCTACTCCAACCACTTTAATATTCCCTTGTCCTTCCAATAGAGGACGAAGCCCGTCAATCAGCAGCTTGTGGTCATCTGCCAGCAGGATTCTAATCATACTCAATCTCGGTTGTTGTTTTATATGGAGTAGAAATCGATATTCGAGTTCCTTGTCCGGGCGTCGAATCGATATTGAGTGAACCGCCTATGTATGATAAGCGCTCGCGAATGCTAAATAGTCCAAAACAGCAATCTGCAGATAGACTATTTTCAAATGAAGTCGTATTAAATCCTCGGCCATCATCACTCACGACAATCACGATTCCATTTCTCTGCCAGTATGATCATGTAAATCGGAAGCAATCTCTCGTCGTTCACGCGCTTCTGCCAGAGATAATTCAGAGGTTAGGCGGCGAAGCTGTATTTGATAAGCTCAAATACGGCTATCGATTTCCTGCTGCTCGTTATTAGCGTTAGATGACAAACCGTTTGTCTTATCTGTGTCCAGTGGCTTTTCATTGTATTCCATTGTAGAAATACAATACTGCATAGGTATTTGCGCAAGTAAAAGCAGAATATCGACACATCAGCGAGACTTTGCTGCGATTAGTATCGGAAATGGCCAGACTGCTTTACGAACACTTTATCATTCCATTTAAGGGATATTGCCGATATGGAAAACCACTCCATAATAAGTAAAGTGCGTAGATGACTTATTCCTCTTTAAAATACATCGCTTTCTAACAATTTTCTAACAAAATTACCTAACAAGCGGAAAGCAATATGCCGGTCAAACATCTGATATAAAACGCAGATTAGAATATCATGCTGTAAAATCGACCCCTCTTGATATACTTTTCACTCACCGTTTACGGCAAAGGCATGAATATTAAATGGCTTAAAAGCACAAAGGAAATAAATATTCTCCAAAGATTGATCAACGCAGAATGATTGGATATGGACAGTTTTTTCCTTTGATTCTTGTTGACATTGATTGTCTGACACGTTACGATAATATGAAAGAGTGCTGTATAATGTTATTTTAGCCTTCAGCATAATGAAGACAGGCAGTCTTGGAATTGGTGATGCAGCTGCACCCCTCACGCGAGACGCTAAATGCCAAACCGAAAGGAGTCATACCATGGGAGACAAAGGCGGGAAAAAGGATAAGAATAAGAGTCAAAAACAGAAAAAAAACAAACGGGAACAAAAATCAAAAAAGAAGCGGGATAAGCAGGATAAGCAGGATAAGCAAGATAAGTAGCACTCCTATTCCCATTAGTTGAACATCAGGACGACATTGAAGCCAACCATGCAAGTAGTCAACGCTATATGGCTAACCCAATTGCGAACCGGTTACATCTATGGTTGATGGTAAAACTTTGCCCGGAGATTCATGGGAACAAAGATATAGGGTGTTTAGCCGGCTTGGCAAATACCTAATGATTCGCCTGATGGTTGACCGAACTGCGAAACGCTTCAGATAATGAGTAAAGTTTTACCGTTAGGTGGCGGCAAGTAAACAACAAAACAATAAGGCTAAACTATAGGGCGGTCTGTGGATTGCCCTTTTTTATTGCCGCGTCAATAATACGATAACGATGGTTGAATGGTGATGTAAAACCAACTCGAAAGCTATTCCAGCTTGAATCCAGTAGCTGTAAGTCTATGTCCTGCAACACAAATTTAGAGTTCGAGCCTCTTTGGCCCAGTATAAAGCTTGACCCCGCTGAAAGACAGAGCTATTTTTCGTCTTCAAATAAGTTCATAAATATCCCAACAGGGGATGGTTCTATGGTCCTGCCATAAAATAGTAGACCACCCGGCGCAAAAATGTTTGTTGACAAAATGATATTTAATATTATTATTGTGTGGTTTTTGTGTTTTCCCGGACAGCCAAATATCTGTTCGGGTTTTTTCTGCGTGATTATTCCCTGAAAGTTTAATCTGTAGATGTTTTTGAAAAATGTTACTTCGCAGATATTTCTGCCAATGAAAGGTGCTTTTACTAATGACTGACATTGCTCGCATCCGAAATCTCGCTATTGTTGCACATATTGATCACGGCAAAACTACACTTATAGATTCTGTATTTAAAGCAACACAGACTTTCCGCAAAAACCAAGAAGTTGCCGAACGGCTCATGGACAACAATGTATTAGAACGTGAACGCGGTATAACTATTCGTTCAAAACACTGCACCGTATCATGGAATGATTACCTGATAAATATTATAGATACTCCCGGTCATGCTGATTTCTCCGGCGAAGTAGAACGGGTACTCTCTATGGTTGACTCGGTTCTTTTGTTAGTTGATGCCAACGAAGGGCCGATGCCTCAGACCCGTTATGTGCTTATGCGCGCCTTAAAGCTCGGACTTCGCCCGATTGTCGTTATCAATAAAGTCGACCGTCCGAACGCTCGCCCGGATTATGCCCTGAATAAAACATTTGACCTCTTTATAGAATTAGGCGCCACCGATGAGCAGGCTCAATTCCCGGTACTTTTTGGTTCCGGCCTTGATGGATGGTTTGTCAATGATTTGAACAATGAGGAGCATAAAGGAATGGATGCCCTCTTTCAGACAATCATTGACGAAGTTTCTCCTCCTCAAGTCAATCAGGATGGTGATTTTTTAATGCAAGTCAGTTCTCTTGATTGGAATGATTATATCGGCCAAATTGGTTGTGGGCGGGTGCTCCGAGGCACTTTAAGGAAAGGTGAAATTATTAGCCGATTAGTTACAAAGCTGAATGACCCGTTGGCTCAAGATAAAGGCTGGGAATTGGATTCTTCTTCAAAAGCAAAGTGTACTCACATGTGGATTACTCACGGTTTGACACGGGTTGGAACCGATGCAATTTCTGCCGGCAATATTGTTTGGTTAGCCGGACCTCCGGAGATTGGCATTGGCGATACATTTACCAAAAGTGAAGATATCAACGAAGCGCTAAAACCTCTTGAAATCGAAGAACCTACTCTTTCAATGTTTTTCTTAGTCAACAACGGACCATTCTCAGGACAGGATGGCAAGGCTATTATGCTCCGCCAGTTAAAAGAACGGCTCGAAAGAGAACTTCGCGTGAATGTTGCTCTTAGAATGGAAGATATCGGCCGCTCGGATGGTGTGAAAGTTTCAGGACGCGGCGAACTTCATTTAGCTATCTTAATTGAAGAAATGCGGCGTGAAGGACTTGAATTCTGTTTTTCCCGTCCGGAAGTCATCACACATCTTGATGAAAACGGTAATGTTTTGGAACCTATGGAACAGCTTATTATAAATATTCCCGAAGAACATCAGGGAATCATCATAGAAAAACTTGCCAAACGTAAAGGCGAGTTGATATTCGTTGAAAATGCCGGTACGAATACTATTCGCATCGAATTTAATATCCCTACGCGCGGCTTGATCGGATACAGATCGGAGTTTTTAACCGACACACGCGGCCTTGGAATTATGGCATCCCGTTTTGTCGGCTATGGTCCATGGTGCGGCGATATTGTATCAAGAAACAAAGGTTCTGTCGTTAGTATCGAAACGGGTTATGCCACTGCCTATGCCATAGAAGGGCTTCAACAGCGGTCGGTCATTTTTATTGATCCGGCAGAAAAAATCTATAACGGTCAGATTGTTGGCGAAAATTCAAGAACCAGAGATATGACTTGCAACCCAACCAAACGGAAAAATCTGACCAACCATCGGTCATCAACAAAAGATATAAGTGTCAGACTTAATGTTCCCCGCAAGATGACTTTAGAGGAAGCAATGGAATGGATCAGAGATGATGAACTGGCTGAAGTAACTCCAAAATCTATTCGGATTAGAAAAGCAATTTTGGATATAGATAAACGAAAACGCGCCGAGAAAAAACAGCCCGCCTTAGATGAAAGCCGTAATGTGCCACAACCAAGAGTTACCGCATAATTGATTTGCAAATTATATAGAAAAAAGTCAGAATATATCCTGACTTTTTTTATAACATTAGATGATTATCCCTGTTTATTCTATTCCCTTGATAATTATCGAATTAACGGTTTATTGCCTTAACGGCTTATTACCCCCACTTAATTTTACACTTTAGAGAGGACGATTTGAACTTAAACCAACAATTGCTTGATACTGCCTTAGAATGCGATAGCAGCGGAAGTAACAAAACAACGCAACAATCGGACAACGAATTTGATGATTTGGGTATTGCCCCAAGTTTAATAAAAGAGATAGGTAAACTTAACTTTAAAAATCCGACTCCTATTCAAAAGGAATCGATACCGGCTGGCATTCGCGGTGAGGATATTATCGCTATTGCCCAGACTGGTTCCGGCAAAACTCTGGCATTTGGAATTCCTATGCTGCAGCGTTTATCAAAAATGAAAAATGGCGCCGGGCTTGTTTTAGTTCCGACTCGTGAGCTGGCAATTCAGGTGGATAAATCGCTTCAAGCTTTTAGCCGCTCAGTAAATTTGCGTTCGGCAGTTTTGATTGGGGGAGCCTCGATGTCTTTGCAGCGGAATACTCTTAAAAAGAATCCGCGTATTCTTATTGCCACCCCCGGACGACTTATGGATCATATCAAAAGAAAAACAGTCAATCTTGATAATATTGAGGTTTTTATATTAGATGAAGCCGACCGGATGCTCGATATGGGATTTATTCCTGACATTAAAAAAATAATGAAATCAATTCCCGATACACGTCAAACGATGCTTTTTGCAGCAACCATGCCGAAAGAAATTGAAGCAATTGCCGAGAAACTTATGAATGATCCGACCCGCATTGAAACTAATCGTTCCGGTACTACCCCTGCCGAGGTTAGTCACGAAATGTTTTTCATCAATAGCCAGGATAAAAAACGTCTTTTAGCGGTTCAGCTTAAACAGTGTTCCGGTCCGGTGCTGGTTTTTACTCGAACAAAACGAATGGCAAGTAAATTAACCATTAAAGTAAAAAATATGGGTTTTGCGGCAGCTGAAATTCATTCCAATCGAAGTTTGGAACAAAGGCGAAATGCTTTGGAAGGATTTAAAAGGGGAAGGTATCAGATTCTCGTAGCAACCGATATTGCCTCACGCGGAATCGATGTCTCCGGAATTGAACTGGTGATCAACTACGATATGCCGGCCAACTCAGAAGATTATGTGCATCGTATCGGTCGCACCGGTCGCGCCGGAAAAGCCGGACATGCTGTTTCTTTTGCCACTACCGATCAAAAAGGATCAATCAGAAATATCGAAAGATTTATGAAAACCAAATTGGCGGTTTCGGTTCTGCCGACCCTGCCATCCGAAAATATCTTTCTGAAAGAAGCCCATCAATTGAATGTAAATAGCGAACCTTCAAAAGATGAAAAACCATCGAGACGAAAATCCTCAAAATATCCCTCATCAAAACATCAGGGCTTCAAAAACAGTGATCCTGAAAAATTTGCTACGAAGCGGATTGATTCGGAACAGAAGGATTCCAAAAGAAAAGATTCGAATCAGCAAGAATCAAAACGTAAAAATTCAAAACATCAAAACTCACGACCGACTGATTTCAATCATAAGGATTCCAATAATGAAAATCATTTCTGGGCAAACTATAAAAAAAGCTGGTCTGCTAAAAAGAAATCTGCAGGTGGTCAAAGCTCCAGGCGGAAAAAACGTGCCAAGCGCAAGTAAAATTCTGCTTATGCCTAAAATTTGATTATATATAATGAAGTAACTTATTGCTTTTAATTTTGGTTAGTGTATAATGGATTATGGGATTTGGCCGATATAATGTTTATGTGAAACTCAATAAAGGAGGATTTATACGAATCGACCAAATTTACGGAAACCAATTTAATTAACGTATGTGTCTTTGTTTAAGTATGTATTTTTAGATGAGAATCGAATAGCTGTTTTGCATCCTTCTCTTTAAGAATAGAAATTAAACGATGTACCAAACAAAATGGGAAAAGAAGAATGCAAGGTAACAATCTTTACGTAGGAAATCTCAGTTATTCGGTAACTGAAAGTCAATTAAAAGACCTTTTTTCCAATCATGGAGAAGTTAAAGATGTCAGAGTAATCGATGGTAAAGGTTTTGGTTTTGTCGAGATGACAGACACGACCAGCGCCGAAAAAGCCATGGAAGCTTTAAACGAAACCGAATTTGAAGGACGTACTTTAAAAGTCAATGAAGCTCGCCCGAAAAATGATAATAGAAGAGACAATCGGGGCAGGGGCAGCTCGAGATACTAAGCTGATTTGACGATAATAATCAAGAAGGCGGTCTCCAACCGCCTTTTTTTACGCCAACAACACAATAATATGAAAAAGCCTCTCGGGGCAGTATGTAAATACAAACGGGATGGCTATAGTGTTTTCCGGATAAGAGAAGACAGTACAGTGCCTACCTTCTTTATTGAGAATAAGCAAATATTAAGCAGTCATAAGTTATCCACAGAGCAGTATATCTTTCGGCCGCCACTTGGTATATTTTTCAACCGCCATTTGCGATAGGTGTTTTTATTTTTTTAAATAATTTCCCAATATCTTGTCCTATCATATAAAAACATGGCACCAAGCCAAGTGTCAGAAAAGTGGCAAACAAAAGCCCATACCCTAATGCCAAAGCCATTGGTGTCATCATTTCATCTGAACCGCCAATTCCATAAGCCAAAGGCAGCAGGCTGGCCACAGTTGTAAAAGTAGTTATTAAAATTGCTCGAAGACGATTTGTTGTACCTTCAATTACAATCTGCAACATATTCAAATTTCCCGCATCTTTTCTTAGTTTATTTAGATGATTCACCAGTAATAATGAATCATTTACTACAACACCCGCAAGTCCTATAACTCCTAACATTCCCACAAAACTAAGTGTTTGATTGTGTAAAACAAACGCTCCAATAACTCCAACCAACCCGAAAGGAATGGCTAACAAAACGATAAATGGCTGCGAAAATGAGTCGAACAATATTATGAGCATGAAATAGATACCAATCACTGCTAAGGTTAATGCAATAAAAAGGTCAATCATTGATGACTTCGATTCCTTCGATTCACCTCCCGTTAGAATATGCATACCCCGCCAGTCATTTTCGAGATTAATTTTACTAATTATCTCCTTGGTGGCTGCCATCGGGGATATTATATCTTGATTCACGCTGGCAGTAATTGTTACAGCTCTCTCGCCGTTATAATGATAGAGGTTCAAAGGTCCGGGGCTGATTTTAAATACCGCCACCTCCCCAAGCGGGATAAGCCGCCCTTTCTTATTGGGGATTAACAAATCGGATAAATAATTCAAATTTTTACGCGCCTTTGCTTGAAGTGAAACTCTAAAATTAACATCCTCTTCGCCATATCTTACAGATGTTACTATCTGTCCATCATAGGCTATCCGAATATTTTGAGCAATGTTTGCTACAGTCAATTCAGCTTTCGCTGCTTTTTCCTTATTTATAACGATTTCAATTTGTTCTTTGCCCGATTTATCATCTCTCTCAATATCTTTTACTCCATTAGTATTCGTCATAATAACTTCTATAGAGTCTGCCAATTCTTTTCTCATAATGTCATCCGAACCGATAATTCTTAGCGATACCGGCTTACCAGCAAGGGCAAAACCTACAGATTTTACAGCAAATGTAATCTTATTAAATCCCTCCAACTTTTTACTTTTCTGACGCAATTCCTTTACAATTTCTAAACCGCTTCTATCGCGTTCGGTAGTTGGTGTTAAAATAAGAGCAATTTGTGCCATATTCTCAACTTCCACGTTGGCAAAACTTCCCCCTCTGCCTACTCGGGTTATTGATGAAACAAGTTCATCCCCCAAAAGCGAATCAATAAGATTTTCAACTTCCGCTGTTTTTTCGGAAGTAGCCTCCAAAGAAGTGCCAACTGGCGTCTCAATTTGCACGTTTAATTCATCCGCATTGCCGCTGGGGAATAAAACAAAATCCATATTTTTGACTGCATATCTTATAGAAAATGCAAAAAGAAGAACAAAAAGTAAAACAAACAGATAGCGCACTTTTAGCACATAGTAGATGACAATTTTAAATAAATTCTGCAATGGTTTAAACCAATTTCTACTAGTTGAAGATTTTCCCGCGGAATTTCGCTTTAATCCTCCGGCAATGTGTGCCGGAAGAGCTATTGTTACCTCAACTAACGAGACAAATAAAGCCAGAGAAACTACCAAAGGGATGACATAGATAAATTTGCCCATCCGTCCGGAGATGAAGAACATAGGAATAAATGCAAGCGACGTTGTGAGAATAGTTGTTACAACCGGCGCATATACTTCTCGAATACCATCCGTCGCCGCCGCCAAGGGAGATTTCCCTTTTTCTCTGTGACGATGGATATTTTCTGCTATTACAATGCCATCATCAACAATAATACCCAATATTAAAACCATCGCAGCAAGAGCAACAGAGCTTAGAAGTTCGTTAAAAAATGGCAATAGGAAAACAACTCCCAACAGGACAACCGGGATGCTGAGAGCTACCCATAAAGCAGTGCGAAACTGTAGAAATACGGTGAGAACCATGATAACCAGAATTAAGCCCATAAGAGCATTTGAAAGAACAACATCCATTCTACTTCGAACCCGATATGAGGCATCGTTGGCATAATGGAAACTGACGTCATCTGATAAGTATTTTTGCTCCTTGGTTAAAGTCTTTTTAATAGCATCAACGGTCCGAATAATATCCGCATTCTCTTTTTTGTTTACCAAAAGGGATAAAGCAGGTTTGGCGTTCACGCGGGAAATAACAGTCTCTTCTTCAAAACCGTCTCTAATAATTGCCAAATCTTTAACTTTAACATGCAAACCTTCAAATGTTGATCTAATGATAACATCGCCCACATCAAGAGGATTACCAAATTGGGCAAGTGTAACGACATTTTTTTCACTAGTGTACGATTCAAAAGTGCCAGCGGTTGAACGTATGTTTTGATTTTGAATGGCACCAATAATTTCTCCGAGTGAAATTTGATACTCTTCAAGAGCATTTGGCTTGACTTCGATTTTAATTTCACGCGCTCGGTAGCCATATTTTTCAACAGAGGATACACCCGGCAGTTCTTCCAGTTTTTTCTGCAGACGATCAACAATAGAGCGTTTTTCTTTATAAGATATATCCCCTATGATACCTATTTCAAGAACTGGCATAATTGATGATTTGATATCTTTCACAAAAGGTAAATCATCAACTTCTTCAGGCAAATCCGTTACCCGCCCTACAGCCTCTCTAATTTCCAATTTAACTTCATCCTGATTACTGGCATCCGGATCAATATTAACCTGAATTGTCGATATATTCTCCATCGAAAAGGAAACAATATCTTCGATTCCGGTTACACTTTTGAGCTGTTCTTCAATTTTATTGGTTACGTTTAACTCGACATCCTCAGAAGAAGCCCCGGGGCACCTGGTAGTTATCACCATTTGCCCAAAATCAACCTGAGGACGTCTATCACGTTGAATATATGTAAGAGAATATAGCCCAAGAATTATTACACCGACAGTAAAGAGATTAGCAATTTTATGACGGCTGGCAAAAAACTTAAAAAATGAATGCATTGTATTCTCCTTATTCAGACTTAAGCAATTGATCGAGAAGGGATTTATATTGTAATACAAGTTTATGATAACTAACAGCATTTTTCAGATATGTCAAACGGGCATTTGCTTCATTATCCTGGCTTTGTATTACAAATGTCATATCACCGCGGCCTTGCTTATAAACTTTTAGCTCCTCGGCTGTCCTCTCTCTGGCAGATTCTATCTGATTTTGATTAAGCTCCAATACTTTTTCCAATTCTCCAATCTGAATTAATAAACCCCGAATAGAAGATTCCAGTTCAATAAAAGTATTTTGTCTGTCCGCCTTTAATTGCATCATTTCTATTTTGGCCCTTTTAACATTGGATTTTGATGTGCGGCTGCCCAGCGGATATGTAAACTTAAATCCAGCATATAAGTTTGGATTATCTATCCCATAAGATTTACCATAGCTTTCATCATCTTCGATTAAGGCCGAGCTGAGATTAAAATCAAGTTGAGCTTTCCCCTGATTGATAAAGCCCTCAATTTTCAAATTAAGTTGGTTTTCAATTACTTCAAACGCCTTCATAATCCGAGATTCATCATTCAATCGACTTATAGTTTCCTCAATATTATCAAGTTCAACCAATCTATATATGTCAAACTGCGGTTTGGATTCGTGAATTTTCGAGGCCGGAACAAGAACAGCCAATTCTGTCTGTTTGGCCAGCCATTGTGATTGGGCAAAAACTACATTTTGTTCGGCAATTCTTTGTGCATCTTCCTGTCTCAAAACATCTACTTTATCAATTAGGCGGGCATTGTACTTCTCTCTTGATGTTTTCAACTCCTTTTCCGCTAATTCCAACCTTTCCCTATTAATAAGAAGTTGCCTATCAAAAAAAACCCAATCAAGAAAACTGATTCCCATATTAAGAAGGAAAGTTTCCTGATTCTCTTTTGATTGAAGTTCGCTGAAATCAATTGCATAAGCAGCTAAATCATAATCAAGTCGGTCGAGTATTCCTCCTCGGTTTTTTAGCAGGGGATGAGAGTACGTCAATGACAGCTGCTGCTTAAATAGTTTAAATGGCACACCGGAAAAAGCTGTTCTATTATCTTGATCTATATAAGATGAGAAATACGATACTGAAAATTTTCCGCCAGTGCTCCAGAATTTTTTTTGTAGTGAACCATTCAGTTGAACTTGGCTTAGCTTATCGTATGTAGAACTGATTATATCGCTTTTATCATCATAAGAAATGAATGGCGATGACTCAACTACCCAGTCTTTATCTCCAAGATATCTTTTCTGTGTTTCAATATTGATGTTTACAGATAATGATTCTTTTTCAAAAAATGGATGGTTTTGTTGGGCAATATCTAAAAATTCGTCTAAAGAAATTGTTTGGGAAATTCCTATCTGTACACAACATAAAATTAATATAACCATTATAACAAGTGTTTTCATTTCGAATCCTCCATCCCCATTAACAAGTTAGTATTTACAATTCATATATTATCATTATATTATAACTTCTAAATCCAGCAACTTTCAACTATTTATTTACGTTATAATAAAGCGAATTGCCTCATATTGCATGCAACCTAATGATTGGAGTTGTAGTATGGGGAAAAGCGGGCGCTGCGCTTGCCTGAAAACGATTAAGAACCACTGCCAACGGGCGGATAAAAAGTTGAAAACAATCGTTCTAATACAAGTTGTTACTTTGCTTGATAAAGCGGAATTGTAATGCTATCGCCCTGGATAGTGTCGCAAGCTGGCCAGCCCTCGGGAGCCTCCAAGGGAATATCGTTTTCTAATATCCACTTTGGAATATAATTCGGGCAATAAACAACCGTACTTATGCCTTTAAAATAATTAATAAGCCTGGTAACATCACTGCCAATAACGCTGCAGTCCCCGTTAACATCAGCGGAAACCCAGAAATCGTCTATCAGGCACGGTATAGAACTATCATAACCCCTGATTTTGTTAACAAGGTAAATAACATCACTGCCAATAACTGTTGGCGGCCAGCAGCCCAGATACATATTAACATCACCGACTAAATATGAGTATCTGTTTAAAACAGCGTTTTGAGTAGTAATATCACCCGGTGTGACTTCAATATTCTCCAATAGAGTATCCCTGTAGCCGAGACATGAATAGGAAATGTTATAAACGCCATAATCAAGATTGCCGAGCAAGTATTCGCCATCCTCATCGGTAATATCATAAATATCAGTCCCTTCAGCTGCAACATGAACTCCTTCTATTATACCCAATGTGTCATTGGCAACCACACCCGCAATACTGCCGGGCAGCAACACCATTATAACATTCAAATACGTAGTATCATTAGAATTGCATTCAATGCCGCTGACAGTAGTGTCTCGATAATCCGGATGAGAATAAATGATGCCATACTCGCCTCGATCGAGACTATCAATAATATATTCGCCATCTGCATCAGTTGTATCATAAAAAGATGTACGCTGCACATACACATAGACGCTATCTAAGGGGTTAGAATCCTGTTTTGTTACAAGTCCCATAATTACGCCGGGGTCAGCTAATTCAATATTCAGATTGATTGCCGTATCAGCGGGTATATCTATTAGGGCGGTTAAAGTATCAGAATAATAAGGATGCGTAAACGATATGTGATACCTGCCCGAATTCAGCGAATCCAATATATATCCGCCGAGGTTATTGGTGGTGTCGCTATAAGTAGTGAATTTTATAGATACATAAACATCGCTAACGGGCATAGAATAGCTATTAGCAACTATGCCTGTAAGGGTTCCCGGATTGCTCATTGCTACATCCAACGATGTTGTGCTGTCGGCAAACACTTCAACTTCAAATATCGATGTATCCGAATAATACGGATGAGAAAAGTAAACTCTGTAGCTGCCAAGGCATGGATGTTCCAAGGAATACTCGCCATTAATATCGGTGCTGTCGCCGAAATCGGGATTCCGAGTATATACATAAACACCTTCAATCGGTTCGGCTTCATCATTGGTTATGGTTCCGGCTATCGATGGCAAATACTCGCCGATATCTATAACCTCGGGCGCATAGCTGTCTCTTAGAATTACCATCTCATAGTCGCTGACAGTTTGCCAGTTGTCCTGGCAGCGGGTTGGATACATCGAAGCCAGCGCCGTGTAGCCGTTCGGGGATTCATCGAGATAATAAAGAGAACGCGCCATGCAAAACGACCATATATCATAACCATCACTTAAGATGAAATTCAAAGCCTCATCCGAACTGATTTCCTGCAATTCAACCAATGCCGCCGTGATGCCTCCGGCAGCATCCCAATTGTTTTCCTCGATATTTTTCAGAAGATATAGGAAATAGAGTTCCGAATCGATTACCATTGATGTATCAGATGGAT
Organism: Candidatus Zixiibacteriota bacterium; assembly: GCA_021159005.1. Classification (NCBI taxonomy): domain Bacteria; kingdom Pseudomonadati; phylum Candidatus Zixiibacteriota; species Candidatus Zixiibacteriota bacterium. Next base: position 21,414 of record JAGGSN010000229.1, read on the forward strand.
CGCATTCCGGGATATCGGAACCGGTAAGAGGGTTATTATGAAGATAGACGCTTCCTACCAAGTCATATAAAAGCGATTTGCTGATAGTGCCGTTATGTTCAAATAGCCAGTATTTATCGTCTTTAAATCTGATAAACGGATGAGGGTCCGGGATGCTGTCGCTGCCATGAGCGCAGCATCCGGCCGAACAATTGCGAACATGGGCTAAGGCAATATCAGGCTTGGCATTTTCAATCTGAACTGTTAACGTATCGAAAACGGGATCGTTAAACGCTCGCATCGCGCCTCTCTGAATAACTGCCGCCTCGCCAAAATCATCATAATAGGCGATACCCCAGCCATCAATATTTTTAACCTCGGCAAGATTTTTCAATGAGTTATCATAACCGACAAGATGATTATAAATTACGCTATCCGGCATGTTATCGGAGATGACAGCCCACATTCGGCAGTTATGGTCTTGGCTATACTCATCCGCAGTTGGTTCTATGCGAGGTTGTTGATTGGAATTATGCCTGTCATGATAGGCAATATCAGTTCGGACCAAATAAGCAATTACCAGCAGTCCGGTTATGGCTATAAGAATATTTATCTTTCTCATCTTATCAATCTCTAAATATACAAAAAGTACAATTGCAATTTATATATATATAATCGTTTACTTATATTCAATATTAATATAAAAAATTAATAAATATTTGGCTGCTGCAAATTTATAAAAATTTATTATTACCACTATCCGGTTTAAAGTGCGCAACATCCGCCTAAGGCGGACTATTCTGCCAGAACTGTCGGAAGCAACTTCCGATAGCACAAGGTAATTTCCGATATTATAAAAACACCCTGTATTTTTAGTAGGTTCCTGATATTGTGATTAGTATACGTCCTCGTGCACCAAAACCTATTATTCCCCTCTTGAGAAGGGTTAGGGGTGTGTAATTAGGGCTAAATGTTCAACAGACTTTAGCCCAGGCTGCCAAGCACCGCTTGGCAGCCTATTGTTTGATTGCTTTACACTCCTGCTACAATCATCTCCGATATTTTGAACGTCGGTGATGATACCGAGCCCATCATCTTCAAATCATTCCCCACCATCTCAATATTGCCCAACATACCAAGCATGTTCGAGGCGATAGTCAGCCCCTCGACCGGCTTCGTCAGTTTGCCGTCTTCAATCCAGATACCGGAGGCGCCACGTGAATAATCACCGGTTACAATATCTACACCGGACCCCATCAAGCTTGTAACATACAAGCCGTTCTTAACCGAACCGATTATTTCCTCGGGCGGATAATCGCCGGCTTCCAAATATGAATTAAAACCGCCGATATAGGGAGTCGAGGCATAACTCCGCTGAGCATTAGCGGTTGATTCGGTTTGTGCCTTGCGCGCAGTGTAGGTATCATATAAATATGTCAGCAGTTTGCCTTCTTTGACAATCCTCTTGTTTACCGACAGCAGCCCCTCGCCATCGATAGGGGATGAGGCCAAGCCTCTGACAAGACAGCCGTCATCATTGATATTAACCTTCGATGAGGCAATTGTATGGTTGAGCTTATCTACGAGAAATGTTGCCCGTTTATAAACAGCATCACCATTGATAGCCGCCAAGACAGCGCCGACGACCGTTGCTGCAGTCAATTGATCGAATACAACCGGCGCTTTAACTGTTTTCGGCGTGGCTGCCCCCAGCATTCTAATAACCCGCTCGGCGGCTTTTTTGGCCACCGATTCAGGATTATCAAGTTTGTTGAAATACCTTGAAAACGAAAACCAGTAATTCGATTGAAGCTTGCCTTTTTCCTCAGCAACCGGCACACAGTATAAATAACAATAAGAGCTTTTATAATTATGATAAAAACCTTTCGAATTGGCGATATGCCATATCGAATCGCCATCAAGGAAATTTGCGCCCTCAGAGTTGGTCAGTCGTTTATCATAATCAAACATCGTTTTTTCCATAAGTTTGCAGGTGTCAATTTTCCATGAGGTGTCAATTTTTGAGATTTCCGGGTCGAACAGTTTAAGCTCCGGTATAGTTTCCGATGATGGCTCTGGCAAACCGTTAAATTCATCCTCTGAGGCTTGCTCGGAAAGTTCAATGGTTGTTTTTATCAATCTATCGAGATTTTTCTCATTAAAATCGGAGGTATAGGTAAACCCCAGCCGATTATTTTTAAATATTCTTATTCCCAGCCCTTGCGAGAAGGCTTCTTTGATAGTTTCTATTTCACCAACTCTCGTCCCAACCTCAGATTCGCGGCCAATTTCGAGAACAACTTCTGCCTCATCAGCGCCCTTTTGAAGAGCTATTTTTATAATGTTATTACACAGGTCTTTAAAATCCAACATATCATTAAGCCTTTCCATCGGTTAAGGATGCGCCGCTTAAGGCAGTGCCTCCGATAGTGATTTCCGATATTTTGCAGGTTGGCATTCCAATCCCAACCGGAACCGATTGGCCATTTTTGCCGCATGAGCCAACACCTGTATCAAACTCGAAATCATTGCCTACCATAACAACTTTTTCTAAAACTTCAGGACCCGACCCGATAAGGGTTGCTCCCTTGACAGGCGCCGTAATCTTGCCATTCTCAATAAGATAACCCTCAACAACCTCAAACACGAATTGACCGTTCGATATATCGACCTGTCCGCCGCCAAATGACTTGGCATAAAATCCCTTTTTCACAGATTTAATTATCTCATCCGATGAACTCTCTCCGGCAAGCATAAAAGTATTCGTCATCCTCGGCAGTGGGTAGCTGCGATATGATTCCCGCCGCCCGGCGCCGGTCGATTGCGTATTCATAAGTCGGGCATTGAGATAATCGGTCATATAGTTCTTTAGTACCCCGTTTTCTATCAATATATTACGGCAGGTCTTAGCCCCCTCATCATCGATATTAAGCGACCCTCGTCGATTCGGGATGGTTCCATCATCGACGATAGTGCACAAATCGGAGGCGACTTTCTGGCCAATACGTCCCGCGTACAGCGATGTCCTTTTCCTGTTGAAATCCGCCTCAAGTCCATGGCCTACAGCCTCATGGAAAAGCACGCCAGCCCAGCCATTGCCAAGCACCACCGCCTGCGGTCCGGCAGGAGCATCACGCGCCTCAAGCCTTATTCGAGCAACCCGAACAGCTTCATTAGCCACCTTTTCGGGTGTAAACTTATCGAAATGCGAGATACCTACTCGCCCGCCGCCGCCGTGATAACCCGATTGACGTTGATTGTCCTTTTCTATTACCACACTTACATTTAACCGGCATAACGATTCCTGATTGTCGGCTAACAATCCATTAGAATTAGCTATTCGAAAAAACTTGATTGAGTCGGTGAAAGAAGCATTTACCTGTTTAACATGCTTATCTGCGGCATAACCGGCTTTATTAGCCCGCCATAACAGGGATGATTTATCCTTTACGGCAGTATCCGCCGGATATATGTCAATCGGCGATATATTCTTAACTTTCATAGAAGCGGCATTAACCGATACTATATTGCCCGGCTCATTTCCCTCTGCGATATGGGAGGCAATCTCAGCCGCCCTTTTCAGATGCTCAAATTCGAGGGAATCCGAATATGCGTAGCCGGTTCGTTCGCCAAAAAGTACTCGAATTCCAACCCCCATAATTATCCCCGATTGAGCTTGACGTATCTTATTTTCCTCGAGAGCTATTGCGCTGCTTATAGCATATTCAGCATATATCTCAGCGAAATCTCCGCTGCGGGATAGGGCTGTCGAAAGCAATTTGTCGATTGCTTCAGGGCAAACCGCTTGTTTTAATTCCTCAATTTTATCTTGAGCTGATTCGGCGTATCTTATTTTTGGTGATTTTGCCATCCACTATTCCTTTTTTGTCGTTATTGATTTCAGTACTTATATATCGCAAACTACTAACATCTTTAATGGTCTGCCATACCGAACCTTTTATAAAATATAAAGTTTATAAAAAGCTCAATATTGCGCGCTCAGTCGAGATGTTTTTTATTGAAACGGCTCTTTGAAGTCAAATGATATTTTTAATAAAAAATGCAAATATTATATAGAACGCGATAAAGTCTATTGTTAATTCTTCCGAATAATGTAATATTGTGGATAAAATAAAATTATTAACAGCGCTTGACAACGTTAAAGAGATTTCTTCTCCATCACCAGTTTTGAGTGAGGTCTTAGAGTTTGTCAACAAGCCGGATGTTTCAAATGCTGAATTAGCTGATATTATCCTCAAAGATCCGGCGCTTACAACTAAACTTCTGAAATCCGCCAATTCTACTTTCTATGGCGTTAAAAGAGAGGTAACATCCATAAACCAGGCTATTATGATTATGGGATTAAAATCGGTTAAATATTATACTTTGTCAATAGTTGTATTTAATCAAGTAAATGCAAATAAGAATAACAGCAAATTAAATCAAAAACAACTATGGAGACATTTTCTCGAGACGGCTATAGCATCGAGAAAAATAGCGGAACTAATCAGATACGATCAACCGGAGGAAGCATATGTAGCCGGGTTGCTTCATGATATTGGCATAGTAATAATAGAAAACACATTTCCGAAAGAATATCAGGAAGTGGTAAGGCTTATTTTACAGAATATGTCGATTTGTGATGCCGAAAAGAAAGTATTCGGAATCGACCATCAGGAAGTAGCGGATTATGTAACCACTCGCTGGAATATGCCGGAAAAACTGCGCGCTCCTTTAAAATTGCACCACCTTTATAATGACGATAATTTAGATAACCTATCTGACTTAGTTAAAATTGTAAGTCTTGCGGATTGTATTTCCCAAGTTTCTTTTAGTGAATTAAGTAATCTTTATAATACCGAAAAACGTATTGTAGCGCTAAATAATATTTCTAACAGCATAGGAATAAATCCAAAAAGTCTTATTGAAATCCATCTGAAATTAGCTGGCGAGGTAAGTGATTCCGCAAAGGCGATGGATATGGAGACCGGCGACGCTATAGAAATATTAAGCGAAAGCAATGCCCAATTGTTTAATTCATATCTCGAATTATCAACGTTGTTTAAGGAAAGACGAGAGCTTTCCCGGAAAATGTTGATTGAAGAGCGAACAGAAGGAACAATAGAATCATTGAAAATCGCCTTGGCTACGCTTTCTCATTATATCAATAACGCCACCATGAATATTCAAGGTAAATGTGAAATCATGGGCATGCTTCTCGACCGCGATGAAAATGAAAAAATTATCGGAAAACTGCCAACATCCATATCCTCAATGGAAACTTCGGTGAAAAAAATCTCTTTAATATTAGAGGAATTATCAAATATTTCCTCAATGGAAAATCTGCAATATTTCCGCGACTCGAAAGCTATTGATATCGAGAAGAAAATTAAAGAGAAACTTTCCACTCAATTCGAAAAAGTGATTTAGCGCTAAAAATGCAGCTTTTGCTGTAAATCTATAATTTCTAACCTGCATTATTCATAACCCGGATTATTCATAAACTCCAGCATATGATACCGAAACATATAAACTCGTCATTATAAGTTTAACATAACAGGGAATCCAGTATTGCATTCCTACGAAAACGGAAATCCAGCAAGTTTTTTACTAACCCGAATTGTTCACAAAATTTATTTTGTCATTAGAAATTAGTTTCTAATCTTATGGACAATAATATGATAGAAACAATATCAAATACCTATTAAGGATACAGAGTGTTTTTATGCTGTCGAAGGCTGCTTTGTGCTGTCGGAAGTTACTTCCGACAGCTCCGGTAGAGGAGTCCGCCTATGGCTGATTAAAATTTATGAATAATGCTGCCTAACTCAATACAAAACAATAAGAACGAGGAATTATTACAAGTCAACTGTGTGCCCCTCGCCGCCAAGTTTTAACGACCTTTTGTGTGAATAACATAAGTGATTGCATATTATTAAAGGCCGGACAGCAGTGATTATAAATGCTTAACATCGCAATGAAACGTTATTAATATTCTATTAAATATATATAAGCTTCACCCGATAATAATTATTAGTTTAAATTAATACTAACTTACAGGAGATTTTATGCTTAAAAAACATCTTTGGGGAGTATTAGTTATTGCATCTTGCTTAACCCTGATTTTTATTTCGGGTTGCGGTGATGATGACACAATAACTGATCCCACCGAAACAAACACAGCTCCATCGCTAGCCTCGATTGGCTCCCAAACTACTTATGCAAATCTCGAACTAACGTTTGAAACATCCGCAAGCGATTCGGCCAGCGATACGCTTACTATGACAGCAGTTGGCTTACCAACCGGCGCAACTTATACCGATAATGAGGACGGCACCGCAGACTTTGCCTGGACACCGGACACCTCTCAGATTGGCGCAGATACAGTGATTTTCATCACCTCAGACGGCGCCTTAGCAGATTCGGAATCTGTAATTATTACAATTGAAGAGTCTGTCCAGTTGTCAGAATATAGTGATCTGGTTGAGGAAATTGCGCCGCCGCCCTATTCAGCAGGAGGCACATTAGGCAAACTGTTTTTCGATCCCGCTATAATGGACAGCATCTGGAAGCATGGAGAACATGCCTTATTAGGAAAAGTGTTTGGCAATAGCGAATGCGACGAGCCATTTGCGCTTTATAGAAATATGATGGAACTTGATGAGTCTATTAATCAAATTAATATGGGGCTTGAGACAGGAGAGGATACCATAGAAGTTGAAGAAGATGATGGTTATTTTCATTGCGTGGTTGAAATTGAGGAACTTACATCGCCTGTTGCTATTCCCGAGGAATGCCAGTCGGTTATTGGATTTGAGACTATCGATATTGATTATCACCTGTCTTTTTCCGTTGTCGAGATGGAAGATGTGCAGCTTGATGCCGGTTTCAAATCAACAGACTCGGATGAAACTGTTCTCTTTTTCAATTCTGGTGTTCACGAAGAGGAAGGTCAGTGGAATGGTTTCACAGAGTCAAACCTGTTTTGGGCAACCCGCGATTTAGTTACCGATGCTATCGAGATCAGATGCATATTCTTTAAGGGCTTGGATGATGACAAGGTTATGTGGGGTTACGAAATTAAGACTGTCGGAACCAACGATTTTCAGTATAAGCTAACCTGGTACTCTAACGAACAGGGTGTTGAGGATGGATTTATTGGCCGCATTATAGGCGGCGGCAACAATGAAACTGAATTTATCTTAAGATACCAGGATTTCAACATATCCGACACCTTAGACCCGAACAATGATATAATACAGATGTTTACCGGAAATTATTCCGATGCGGGCGCAGACACTATCGGCTATGCGCAATATGTTATCGAATCCGATTATTATACCTATGACGAATTGCCGACCTCTCTTATTGATAATCCCATGGATGCCGCTGATCTTATTAATCCTTGGGGACCATAAACTAAGTTAGACATTCTTATTATGCAATCCCGGTTCATCTGAATCGGGATTGTTTTTTTATCCCATATTTTGCAGCAGAACCACAAATAAATTCGGAATTATATTGATCATTTAGCGTCAAGAACACACCCCTTGCCTCTCTTGAGAAGGGGAATAATAAAATGTTGGCGCATGAGAACATACGCCAACCACAGTTATCTCCTACCCAATCCGCGCGCCAACCAACTCCACCAACTCTGCAATCTTATGCCGCGATTGCTCCATGCTGTCGCGTTCGCGGACCGTTACCGTGTCATCCTCAAGGGTCTGGCCATCCACCGTGATACAGTATGGCGTGCCGGCTTCATCCATACGGCGATACCGCCGTCCGACTGCGCCGCCATCATCATAGAATACCTTGAAATGCTTCTTGAGATCTTGATATATCTTCTTAGCTACTTCCGGCATCCCCTCTTTTTTTACAAGCGGAAATACTGCGGCTTTAATCGGGGCAATTTTCGGCGACAGGAAAAGCGAAACACGTTTATCTCCCTTAACTTCCTCCTCACGGTAAGCATCGGCTAAACAAACAAGAGTAATCCGGTCGGCGCCCGCGGCTGTTTCGATTATATAAGGTATATATCGTTCCCGGCTCTCGTTATTAAAATAAGTCAGGTCTTTGCCGGATGCCTCTTTATGACGGCTCAAATCAAAATCGGTTCGATTATGCACGCCCTCAAGCTCACTCCAGCCAAATGAGAACTCATACTCGATATCAAAAGCCTCTTTGGCGTAATGAGCCAGCTCATTCTTGCCATGCTCGTGCCATCTGATTTTATCCTCGCGTATACCGAGTTCGAGATACCACTGCCAGCGCTGCTGCCTCCAATAGTCAAACCATTTTTTATCCTCGGAGGGATGGACGAAATACTGCATCTCCATCTGCTCGAATTCGCGGGTTCTGAAAATGAAATTCCCCGGAGTAATCTCGTTTCTGAATGATTTGCCTATCTGGGCAATGCCAAACGGTATTTTCTGACGGGATGGAGTCAGTACATTCTGGAAATTGACATATATCCCTTGAGCGGTTTCCGGTCTAAGATATACTACTGAGGCATTATCTTCGACGGGTCCCATAAAAGTTTTAAACATCAGGTTAAACTGTCTCGGTTCGGTTAATTCGCCGCCGCATTCGGGGCATTTATCGCCTTTTAGATGGTCGGCGCGAAAACGCCGCTTGCATTTTTTACAATCAACTAACGGGTCGGTAAAACCATCCACATGCCCGGATGTTTCCCATACTTTCGGCGACATCAAAATTGAGGCATCAAGCCCCTCGATATCATCCCGGCGATGAGTCATCGTCTCCCACCAGAAACGCTTGATATTATTTTTAAGCTCGACTCCCAATGGTCCGTAATCCCAGCATGAACCAAGCCCGCCGTAAATCTCCGATGATTGAAAGACGAAGCCGCGTCTTTTACATAATGAAACAAGTTTATCCATTAGGGGATCGACACTTTTTTTCTTTTTAGCCACAGTTCCTCCGCTGCTATCTCATTTTCAATTGAGAAAGGAATTTAAATGATTTTAGGTTTCGATGCAACCCTGTATGATAATTCGCAAAAGATAATATAAATTTTTCTATTTCATTTAAGACTTTTACCGAGCATTCCATTGCTATTATATCAACAAACGGCAAAACTAAGTATTCCTGAAGCGTTTTTAAGCCTTTCGCCGACAGTTTGCCATAGCTGACATTCGGTAAAACATCTTTCGAGCAGATAATCCCGCCTTTGTCGGTATCGTAATATGCCGCCTTGCCGGTATTTTCCTTGCCGCAAACAACACACTCATAAAGACCCGGCTGATAACCAAGAAGAGTCAGGGTTTTTATAAATACCGCCCAGAAAAGCGATTCAGTCTTTTCATTGTCAGCTTGAATGATGTATTTAAAAAACTCGCCGGTTAGTTTGAATAATTCCGGAACCGGTTGGTTTTCTATAGCGCTTTTATCGAGTATCTCACAAAATGCCGAGCAATAACCGAATTTAAGGGGACCTGATGCAATCGCCGAATAATCTGTCAGAACATCAGCAGAGGTTAGCGTACCCAATTCGACATTTTCTTTCTGATATATATTACATGATATGCGGCTGAACAACTCAAGGGTTCCGCCTTTCTTAGAGGCGGATTTTCGCGCGCCCTTAGCTACGCATTTAAGCCGACCCTTTTCAAGTGTAAACAAAGATATTATCCGGGAGGTCTCGCCTAAGGAGAACCCCCGGATAACATAGCCCTCTACCTTAAACCTGACACTACTTGAGGGTGTCATCGGGAGAGGGTAAAAACTGAATTATTGTCTGGTTTTCTTTGGCATACCCATAGATTTCGGAGGCATAGAGTTTGATATACTGCGAATCGGATTTTAGCTTATTTATTTCCCATTGATAATCAACCGCCTGAGCTTTCAAATGGTCGATTTCCTTCTCAGCCGCATCGATTTTATTATGAAGGCGGTATATTTTAGCCAAGCCATACTCGCCGGAGCAAAATAATACCGCTATGAAAACCGCTGTTGTCAGAAGGAGAAAATTTTTAAATCTTTTTGAAAGCGTTTTCCGATTAATTTTTTTCAGAAAATCCGTCGATATTTCAGGTATCCCAGTCAATACTACCTCCGGTTATGATAAGCTATAAAATGCGCCCTTGCCAAGAAATTATAGTTGGCATACATCCATATTTCAAAAACGTACTGCTTCAAATTGTGGTTGGTGTACGTCCCCGTGTACCAACAAGCCTTTGATATGTAAATACAATCAAGCATTACCATCTTCCAGTTTGAGCCAATTGTGGTTGGTGTACGTCCTCACGCGCCAACCCGCGTTTATTATAGACTGCAAACGACATTTTGCGCAAATCAATATCAGCCAGCTATCATTTAAACTACAATTTATAATGCGATACCTGCGCTGATATAAAAAATCGGTCCAAAATCAAGATAGGTAATGCCTTCTTTGCCGCCATAGGGTTGTGTAGCAAAACCTATTTCACTAAACAAAATATAAGATGAAGAGTAAAGATATTGTATCTCTATACTTGCATTTAGTCCCATACCTTGCGCATTATCAAGTTTCAGTCCGCAATCCGCAGTAAAATCGAAAAAGAACTTCCTGTAACTGATATTAAGTCCCGGTTTAATTGCCCACCTGGGATTCAGAATAAACCGCGGTTTAAATGAACCTCCTATTTCAATAATGGAAACATTATGGGTTGCTATTTCATCGTTGTGTTTTTTTTCTTCTATTCCGCTATATGAATACTGTAAATATAACCCGGCTGACAGTTTAGGGCTAAGATAAGAATCAATAAAACCCTTAATCATAAACGCCCCGGTTGTTTGAAAATTATTTGGCGCATCGGAAATATTGATATCTCCTCCGAACAGATAACCTGCTGAAATTCCATATTCATATGTTTTGTTTTGCAATATTGAATTTGGTTCATCTGCCTTGATGTTCGTAAAAATTAAAAAAATTAGGAATACAATTAATAAAAGATTTTGCTTAACATTTTGATAGCTATTTCTGTGGTTGGTGTACGTCCTCGTGCACCAACAAGCCTTTGATATATAAATAAAATCAAGCATTACCATTTTCCATTTTGAGCCAACTACAATCCTTTTCAATTTCAATAAACCCTTTTTCATCCAATAACCAATCACAAGCGCTGGAGTATTTCCAATCAATAGATTCCTCTATAAATCCATCCTTCACCGGATTATTATGAATATAATCCAATTTAATTTTAAATTGCTTTTTCCGAGTGAATAATCAAATCATCAAATCTACGTATCCAAAGGTTAAATCTATCTTTTTGATATAATACATTCTTGAATTTACCAAGGTCAAGTTTTTTTATTCTTCTGGAAATCAAACTCTTAAAAGCTTGCATAAATTTTGATAGGATTGTTATATCGCGAAATCCCAAAAGCAGATGTACATGGGATGGCATAATCACATAACCAAGAATAGCGACATTGAAGAGATTTGCTGTTTCTTTAAGTTGCACAATAACTTCAGTCGCGGCTTTATCCGATTTGAATACGGGAACCCATTTAACTACGGTTGTCGTCACGAACGCTGCGGCGGGACCTGTGATATTTATTCTTGTTACCGGCATTGAGTTAATTTATAAGTTTACAGCATAGACAAAGTTTGTTGGCGCACGAGGACGTACGCCAACCACTGGATCTTTTTGAAAGCGTTTTCCGATTAATTTTTTTCAGAAAATCCGTCGATATTTCAGGTATCCCAGTCAATACTACCTCCGGTTATGATAAGCTATAAAATGCGCCCTTGCCAAGAAACTCAGCCCGGTCGCCCAACTCTTCCTCAATTCGCAGAAGCTGGTTGTATTTGCAAATTCTATCGGTACGGCTGGCTGAACCGGTTTTAATCTGCCCGCAGCCGGTGGCAACCGCAACATCGGCAATAGTGGAATCCTCGGTTTCGCCGGAACGATGCGAGACTACCGATGTGTAGTGCGCCTGCGAAGCTAATGTAATCGCCTGAAGTGTCTCTGTCAGGCTGCCTATCTGGTTAAGCTTAATCAGGACAGAGTTAGCAACTCCCATTTCAATACCGCGCCCGATACGTTCGACATTAGTAACGAATATATCATCGCCAACTATCTGGATTTTCTTGCCCATCTTGTCGGTCATTACTTTCCAGCCGTCCCAATCCTCCTCATCAAGACCATCCTCGATAGATATAATCGGATATTTATCCACTAAGCCTGCGTAATAATCAACCATCTCTTCAGAGGAAAGCATCTTGTTTTCAGATTTCAGATTATATTTGCCGTTCTCATAAAACTCGGATGAAGCAGGGTCTAAGGCTATGAAAGCATCCTCGCCGGGTTTGTAGCCTGCTTTTTCGATAGCGGTGAGAATAACCTGTATCGCTTCCTCATTCGATTTTAAATCGGGGGCAAATCCGCCCTCATCGCCGACCGCAGTATTATAACCTTTTTCGCTCAGCACCTTTTTCAAATTGTGGAACACCTCCACGCCGCAGCGTAAAGCCTCTTTGAAAGTGGGGCGTCCGGCAGGCATCACCATAAACTCCTGAAGGTCGACATTGTTGTCGGCATGACTGCCGCCGTTTATGATGTTCATCATCGGCACAGGCAAGGTTGCGGCATTTACTCCGCCAATATATCGATATAACGGCAAAGCGCAGGATGCCGCTGCCGCTTTGCAAACCGCCAGCGATACACCGAGTATGGCATTGGCGCCGAATTTCTGCTTGTTGTCGGTGCCGTCAAGCTCGATAAGGAAATTGTCGATAGCCGGCTGATTTATGACATCGAAAGCTGCCTCAATTAGTCTTGGGGCGATATCCTCATTGACATGTTCAACAGCCTTGGTAACTCCTTTACCGAAGAAACGTTCCTTGTCGCCATCACGAAGTTCGACAGCCTCGAACTTCCCGGTTGAGGCTCCCGAGGGCACTGCCGCCCTGCCAAATTCGCCGGAATCGAGGAGACACTCGACCTCGACTGTGGGGTTGCCTCGTGAATCTAATATCTCGCGCGCTCTAAGATCAATTATAAAGCTCATTTTCCCTCCTTAAGGATAAATGTCTGATTTATTGATTTTAATATATATTCGGTTGTGTGGCAATGATTATTTACTTGAACTCTGATTATATATTAAAATGTAACATCCGCGAATGAGATTTACAATAGTTTCAATTGGCGTTATGCAATTTATATATGCTGCTGACAATTGTAAATATCTAAGCTTTTTGCAAAAATCTATAAATATTAAATTTTAGAGAAACCATAAAAATAAACTTTTTGCAAATAGCTCTACGGTAATAAATATAACACTACTATCCGGCCTTTTGTCCGCCTTAGGCGGATGCTATAATGATGTCATTCCCACACTGCCCGCGTCATTCCCA
>JAGGSN010000230.1 GCA_021159005.1 Candidatus Zixiibacteriota bacterium
GTGATCATAACTATTAAAATTTTAATCTTCATCTTTTACTCCGAATTGTGAATTCCATTGTTTTGATAAAACTTCCACATCCGTCCCTACAATAAATGGAGGGTAATCACATTGATAACTAATATTTGAACAAAAGATTTCAACTTTATCTTGGCCGAAATTAGACACTTTTGCAGGAGAGCCGCAGAATTTACAATTTTTTAATTTCATATTGTAATCTCTTGCCGTTTTACAATATAGTTAATGCCTCTATCCTGCCAACTCGCAACTTCAAGCATCCCGGATTCATCTACTACAGGTTTTGGCTTACTTGGTGGTGCTGTTGGTAAATCCCAGTGACCATTTGGGCCATCTGTAATATCACCATAAACTATTTCGTCAATGCTCGTATCAATTCGAATTGCGGTTCCACCAAGCTCTTCATAGGCATTACAGCCCCACTCCAGATAATCATCCTGCTCACCACACGCGCCGATAACTGTCTGATGACCCGTCATGGCTTTCTTGTAATGCACTTCGATAATCTCGGTATTATAGAAAAAGTGTACCTGGAATATAACCAGCTTTCGAGTAAAAGCATTCTTCGCAATGACTGAAATAACTGTCCTGTCTTCCAGCGTCCACATCTTAGCCAGAGTTCCACAGGTACGCATTACCAACTGCTCACCAAAAGGAACAATCAAATAACCGTCTTCTGGATTAACGACCATTGAAGGTAACTGCCTTGGCCTATTGCGGTATTCAAGATTTTCACCCCGGCTTTGCAATACACTAATCATCCAATCCGGGCCAACAGTGATATAGCGATTATCTCTCCCGAACAGACGCACCGGCCCAAGCAGATCAATTGGGCCGCAATAACTCCTATCACTCAGAATAAGCATAAGATTTCGTTCGGGTTTGGTCGGCATTGGTAGCCAGTTGTAAGTTGTTTTTGTAATCATTTTGAATCTCCTTTACTCTGGGTCTAGCTCTAAATGCAAATGATTTTCATGCTTAATTAACTGGTATTCACCCCCAACAGCATCAACGATATCTGAACAAAGTTTAGAATAAACAGCATCAGGAATATGCCTTGAACGAAAATCCAACGCCTCTCCAGTAATATGCTTAGACCCCACCATGTGAATTCTCTTACCATCAGGATAAAACTCTTCAGTTCCAGCGGTAATAATAGTACCAAGATGATACTTTTCAAAAACTTGGCTAACTAAAATACTCGCCATAACCATCTCAGATTTTAATCCAGCAAGTTTGACAGTTTTATCTTTGAGACTTATCATTATTTTATACTCTCACCATTAGACAACTTCACCATGCTTATTTCAATCTGGTGTAACCTATCATTCGTTTCTTTTGCCTCAATCTCTCTCTTTTCTGCAACCGCTTTTAAATCAATCCTAAGATCATCCAACTTCCCACAAACAGTCAACATTAGCCCTGCATTATTTTTTACACAGTCACTTCGACGTTTTTCACAATCTTCAGCAGGAACATATATGAGTGTACCATCCATCTTATAAAGTCCACGCTTTAGTTCTGTAACCTCATTTAACAACGAAACAAACTTTTCGGCATCACTATCTAACCTCTGTTTTACCCGCCCCCAAGCAACTGCAACCCCGAGGAAGGCAATTACAATGCCGGTAGCTACACCAATTAATCCTGCAATCCATGGGGCCATTATCTAATCCTTTAGCTTAAAATATCTGCAATTGTAAGATCATTTAATTTCGCAACTGATAAATCAAGTAACTTACCAGCCCAACCACTTGCAGCCGCAAACTCATCATCCCACTCAATTATATCATTTTCTGCAAGCGCCTCGAATTGAGTGATAAGCAGTGAACCATCGGGGAGTACTACTATCTGGTATCCATCACTCGCGCCGGGTTGAATCGTTGAAGTAGCCATCTAGGATACCTCGCTCTTGATATGTGGGAGGAGTATTGGCTTGCCGTTTATCGTGCTCACGGCTGGGGTTGATGGGGAGGAGGTGATGGTGA
>JAGGSN010000231.1 GCA_021159005.1 Candidatus Zixiibacteriota bacterium
CCTTTGACGGCAACACCAGCGACCGCCAGACGGTTATCGAGGTGGTTGATGATATCAAGAGTCGTTTTAGGGTGAAAGAGGTAACGCTGGCTGCCGACAAGGGGATGACCAGCAAAGCGAACTACGGCTTTTCGGTAACGAAATGAATGTTCATCTGGAGTTTGTTGAAGATATAGCCAGGACCAAAGCTGGCAAATTCAGATGGGTTATATCAAAAGTTCCATTGGAGTTTTAGCAATAGTAATTCTGAGTGATTGTTTAATTATCGTTAATTAAATTACAACTTATTACACTGCTGTCCGGCCTTTTCAATAGAGTATTTTAAATATTATCCAACAAGCTAAACTTGCTTGATTCACAACCCATAGAGCGGCAAGACGGGGAATGACATCAAGTATAGCATATGACAAAAGGCCGGACAGTAGTGGAAGAAAATATTAATAATATTCTCTATGCGAGCAATCTCAAGAACTGAAATAAATTTTCTTTGCTTATCAGTTAGCGGGTCTAATACTTCCTCGAGAAAAGGGAAAAGATTTGCTTGCATTTTTTAACAGATATGCGATAATAAACTCATTGCTGATTTGTTTCTGTTGTTTGATAAAAGTATTTTACTATAGGAATCAGCGATTATAAATTTTTAATTATCAATTATTAATTATTTAAAGTAGGGAGTATCAAGTGAGATTATTTTTAGCTCGGCATGGCCAATCAAGCCCCGGGGATATCGATCCTCAAAAAGGCCTTACTAAAAACGGTGAAAAGGAAATAATAAAATTGGCAGAATCAATAAAACATCTCGATATAAGCGTTGATGAAATCTGGCATAGCGGCAAAACCCGAGCGGCGCAGACTGCCGATATTTTAGCCATGGCAGTAAAACCGAAAAAGGGAGTTAGAATTCAGGAAGGGCTTAAGCCAGACGACTCGGTTGAATCAATCGCCGGTGAAATTACTGCTTATGGGACTGATCTTATGCTGGTTGGTCATCTGCCGTTTATGTTAAAACTGGCATCGCTGTTATTGGCTAATGATTCGAATAGATGTTCGGTTAATTTTTATGCCGGCAGTCTTGCCTGTTTTGAATATGATAAAGGCAATTGGAGTTTAAGCTGGCTTATTAATCCGGGATTGGTTAAAGAGGAAGAATCGAGAACATTTCAATCTTATCATTAAGATGTGTCTGGTTTGAAACAAATGCGGCATTCTCCAGCTATACTATTTGCTGCAATTTGAAAAATCCGATGACGGTCTAAATATGATAATGAGCCGATAAAATTTGACCGGAGAGAGTATAAGTATTATTATAATAGGAAAATTGGAGGAATAATGGTTTTTGAGTTGAAGAAAATCGATGTTTTAAGCGCTATTAAAGTATCGTTTATTATTAATGCCATAATCGGTTTGCTGGTTGGCTTGCTTATTGGTTCAGTCATGGCTTTTATTATGAGCTTAGCCAGTCAGTTTATACCCGCGGGCGATATGGGTTATGGCAACGATTTCCCCGGCACAGTTGGAATATTTGGCGGCATCTTTATGGGTTTAGTGTATGCCATATTTATTGCTGTTGGCAATGGCGTTATTCTTACTGGAATTATAACTCTGCTTTATAATCTTATAGCCGGTTGGGTAGGAGGAATCAAGTTGAATTTTAACGAAACCGACCTTAAGCAAGTCCAACCATCAGCAACAATAGCCCAATCCTCTAACGTCGGAGATAAACCTGCTGATGTCTGATATTCGAGTTCGCATAGCACCGTCGCCATCAGGATTTCTACATATAGGCACAGCCCGAGCGGCGTTATTTAACTGGCTGTTTGCTCGTCATAATAACGGAAAATTCCTGGTCAGGATTGAGGATACCGATAAAGAGAGATCCTCGCCTGAAATGATTCAGGTTATTTTCGATAGCTTGAGATGGCTGGGTTTGGAATCGGATGAAGAACCTGTTTTTCAATCACAAAAGCTGGATACATACAATAAATATATTGAAAAAATTCTGCAAAACGGCAATGCTTACCGCTGCTGGTGCAGTCAGGAGGAATTGAGCCGGAAGCGTGAACAGGCTAAAGCCGAGAAGAAGTCTGCTCATTATGACCGAACATGCCATAATCTTTCCGAGGAACAAAAGAAAAAAAATCTCGAATCGGGCAAGCCGTTTACGGTTAGGCTTTATGTTCCGGAAGGCGAAACCGTATTTGATGACCTGATAGTGGGTGAGGTAAAACGCAGCCATAGCGAGATAGATGATTTCATTATCGCCCGCTCGGATGGCCGAGCTGTTTATAATATGGCAGTAGTAGTGGATGATTATGAAATGGGCATAACCCATGTTATCAGGGGAAATGATCATATAACCAACACTTTTAAGCAGATTTTGCTTTACAAAAGCCTTGGCTTGCCTGTACCGAAGTTTGCTCATTTGCCGTTAATACTTGGCAAAAACAGGTCGAAGATGTCAAAACGGGATGGGGCAATCGGGATTACCGATTATGCAAAAATGGGGTTTCTTAAAGAAACGATATTGAATTTCATCGCGCTTTTGGGATGGTCTCCGGGCGATGATAAGGAGATATTAAATATCGATGAGATGATAGAATTATTCAGCCTCGACAGGATAAATCCAGCCAATGCGATTTTCGATATTGATAAACTCAAGTGGATGAACGGCGATTATATACGCAGGACAGATGACTATGTATTAGTTGATTTATTAAGGCCTTTCTTAGTTGAATCCGGTTTAGTTACACAGCTTTATATTAACACTCGTTGGGATTATATGTTAAGTGTTATCAGATTATTAAAAGAGCGCTGTCGTTTACTAACCGATTTTACCGATATGGGCTTTTATTTTTTTATAGATAATTTTGAATATGAGGAAAAGGGTATTAAAAAGCACTTTTCAAAACCCGAAACCTCAGAAATCCTTAATAAGTGGCTTGAAGTATTAAAAGAAATATTTCCGTTTGATGTTGAGAATACTGAAAATGCTTTAAGAGATTTGGCAGAAAAACTTGAAGTGAAGGTAGCTGTGTTAATCCACCCTACGCGGTTGGCATTAACCGGGTTAACAAAAGGTCCTTCATTATTTGATTTGATGGAGGTTCTGGGTAAGGAAACATGTATAAAGCGTATCGAAAAAGCATTAGATTACATTGAAAATATGGCTAAGTAGAAAATCTTAAATATTTTCTTGACATTATGCCTATTTTATTTATATATGAGATGGGTGTCTTTTGAAGGTCTGATGTAGCATTTATCCCCCCATTGAGTTACATTGCCTATCAGGAGACATTCGTTATTTTGGGGTATCGTCCAATGGCAGGACAACAGACTCTGGATCTGTCGATCGGGGTTCGAATCCCTGTACCCCAGCTTTTTTGTAAGGCTGCATGTATTAACAATTTAGAAAGCCACCCATCAGAGTATTTTTATAATGCCCCTGTACTTTTGACCATAACCTTTGATATTCCTCCGATTTGACGGACACCTGGTTAAGGTGGTATAATACCATTAAGGAGGAGTTCGCATGGGAAAAAGAAAATATGACAAGGAATTTAAACCTGCCCGTCTCAGGCGGGATTGAGGCGGTGCGTTTGGCAACCAAAGGTGATCGCAGTACAGCAGAGATTGCCCGGGATCTGGGGATACAACCCAATCTGATTTATAACTGGAAGGAACGTTTGGCTGAAGATAAAGATCAGGCATTTCCAGGACAAGGATACTTGAAACCCGAAGCTAAGGAGATGCGGCGGCTTAAACGTCAGTTGGCTGATATTCAAGAAGAGCGGGACATCTTAAAAAAAGCCTTGGCCATTTTCTCAAGGATACCCAAATGAAATACCTGTTTATTGAGAAGTATCGCTCCGCATTTCGGGTGGAGAAGATGTGCCATGTTTTAGGGGTATCACGGAGCGGTTACTATGGCTGGCGAAAGCGTGGTTTCAGCAAAAGAGAGCTATCAAATCAAGCACTTCTGGAAAAGATTAAGAAGTTCCATGAAGATAGCCGCCAGACCCGCCTGCGACGGGCAGGCATACGGCAGTCCCCGTATTACGGCTGACCTACATGCTAGCGGCGAGACTTGCGGTCATAACCGTGTAGCCCAGGTAATGAGATTCAATGGGATAGCGGCTAAGACTAAGCGGAAGTTTAAAGTTGCCACCAACTCAAAACATAATCATCTCCGCCTTAGGCGGATTCCTAATCTTGTTAATCAAGAGTTTGTCGCGGCTAAACCTAACCAGCTCTGGACTTCTGATATAACATACCTTCCGACAATTAAAGGTTGGCTTTATCTATCTGTGGTTTTAGATGTTTATAGTCGCCAGATAGTCGGCTGGGCAATGAGAAAACGTTTAACCAAGGAGCTTGTAATCTCTGCTTTTAAACAGGCTTTGAATCATCGAACGCCGGCTCGTGATATGATATTTCATTCTGATCAGGGCAGTCAGTATGCCGGCGGAGACTTTTAAAATCTTCTGGATCAACATAGCATAAGACCAAGCATGAGCGGCAAAGGCAACTGTTATGACAACGCCATAACCGAAACATTTTTTCATACTTTAAAAACTGTCCGCCTAAGGCGGATTAAGAATTATCAAACCAGAGAGGAGGCTAAGTCAAGCGTCTTTGAGTACATTGAGGTTTTTTATAACCGGCAGAGAAGATATTCAGCTTTAGGTTATAAATCGCCGGTTGACTTTGAAAATCAATTAAGTTGCATTAATAATGTGTCCGCTAAAACGGGGTAAGATCAGTCAAGTGGCCGTTTACTGTCTTGGCCATTAACCCTCTGTCAAATAAGCTGTCGAGAAATTTCCTGATATATATCTCTTTAACAAATCTAATATCTGTGATAGAAGCGAAATATTCATTCATAAAGTTCTTAAAATTGTTAAGATAGGCACTATACCTTTTTAAAAGAGCTTTCTCTAATAATGTGTTTCTTTGAGTTAAGAAACAGTCCTATTAACTCCTCTGTTTTTAAAAGTTGGGGGTCGTCAAGAAAATCATATTCTTGCACCTTAAGTTTCCTGAGAGTCTCTGCAGCCACCACTATAACGTCATGTTTTTTTGACGCAACGATATTTCTATATCTTCTGCTATTTACTGAATAAGAGATACCCCAATTTCTGCTTTTCCTATCTTGATATATATTTACTTGCGGTACTCTACCCATGATTTTCCTCCTAATTCACTGCCTTTCCCAATAAAGCGGCAGAAACCTATTAGAATTTGTTGCTGGCGATTGAGTTAATATATTGATTTTAAAGGGGTTGCGAAAAACAACCGGAGAGGCAGGGATTCGAACCCTGGGACCCCGAAGGGTCAACGGTTTTCGAGACCGCCCCATTCGACCGCTCTGGCACCTCTCCGGTTGCGAATATATATAAAATGGATAGTAATGTGAAATAGTTTCAGGAATTTCTTTGATATTTTTTTCACTGGTCTATCGAACTGGAATATATAACCCGAATTATCCATAAAACCTATTTTATTATTAGAAATTAACTTTTACTCCGAATTTAACAGTAGAATTATAAATAAATTGCTTTGATTACCAAACGATGCTTGGCAACCAGAGCCAAATTATGTTGAACATTTAGCGTTAAAAACACACCCCTGACTCCTCTCGAGATGGGAGAAATAAAATGTTGGTGCACGAGGACGCACACTAACCATTTTAAAATATGAACGATAACAACGAAAAACTCGTTACCAAAATCCCATCTCTGTTAATTCGGATGCCCCCTGCTATTCCGCTGCAGCACACAATATTCAGGACAATAAAAAAGGCTGGTCAAAAAACCAGCCTTTTTAAAACTTATATATTAAGTATCAACCCATCACTTCAGCAATGTAACCTTGGCAGTTCTGCTCTGCTGACCGGAAGCCAGCTTGACCATGTAAATTCCGGATGATTGACCATCAGCTTTCCAGGTTAATGAATGTTCACCGGCAATTTGATAACCATCATATAAAGTTGCAACTCTTTGCCCTAATAAGTTAAATATCTCAAGAGTAATATCGCCAGCCTGAGGCAGACAATAGTTTATCTTAGCATCCGCATTGAATGGATTGGGGAAAACCGGATGAAGCGCAAACCTATCCGGCGTCGCTAATTCTTCACCCTCGATATTAGTAAAGCTCGTATTCAAAGTAACCGGAATACTGGCAACCGGATTTTCGATAGAATTAGTCATGATAGTAATCATGCCGTTATACGTACCGGGCGGCAGATTTAAAGCATTGAAATTAAGCTCAATATCCTGCTGGCTAAAGGGCGGGACAGTTCCCTGCTGAGGGTTTGGGGCAACCCATGTAAATGGAGGCACGGCATCTCCAAGCATGAACTCAACCGCTAAATCATTATGAACATAGTCCTCATTGTATGCTACCTGAGTGCCAACTGTGGCGAGACGGTTTTCAATGCCGATGGAACATTCATTGAGTCTGCCGGGTCCCATCGTGTTGTATTGGCAGATTATGGTATTGGGCGCAGCTAATATGACCTGGAACGTAAAGATGCCTTCCTGACGGGAATCCGGAATTTGATCCCAAGTGATAATTGCCGTATCGGTTTCGTTCGTATAATAATATATATTGCCGCCGTATTCCATGTTCAGGTCATCATAAAAAGCTGCCACCATATTGTTCGGCTGCGCATAGCTAGGGATTATCTCATTCTCCCACTGCATAATGTAAGAGCTGTTAAAAGAAATCCAACCATTTACACAGATAGTAAACTTATCATAGGTGTTTTCATAATAATTGAAATCGAAACCGAGATCAAGCTGACCGGAATTGCCGTTATCGTCATAACCGGAAAAATTAACAACATCTCCATCACTGGTAATGTCTATCCAATTATAGTCGGGGCCGTCCGGATTATCGCTATCGCGCCAGTAATAACCAAATGAATCCTGATCGGTAACTGTGTAGCCGTCTATATAGTAGCGAAGAGCACCATCGCCAATATTTGATAGCTCAACCGTTCTTGTGGTTTGCCAGTCGGGACCAAGCTCGACATAGATAGAATCTGGGGTGTACTCTAATTCGGGCAAACCAGATATATTATACAGCGGCATATTAGAATTACTGCCGATAGAGGCAGAGCCGTATTTTATATAAAAATATCCGCCAAGCCGTCCCCAGCCCTCGCCCCAACTATTCTTAACAATCCAGGCGCCATCACCATTACACTCATTATCATCCCAGCCGACAATCACTACGCAATGGTTGGTTGGTTCGGTGCCGACATGTTCATAACAGCCGCTTTGATAAGAATTGAAATCATCATAAACAGTAAATGATGTTGATATCGGAGTTATAACCACAGTATTTTTAATAGCATTAACATTGTTTGCGACATGCATATAGCCATCTTGATATGCAACAACGTCGCAATCATCAATATCACACGGAATAGAGTCATTAGCTTGATAAGGCATGCATGATTCATCGAAAGCACCATAAAGAGAGAAGAAATTATAAGCGCTGCCATCCCAACCACCTTCACAACCATTGCTGTTTTCATCACAGGAGACAAGCACCTGTTCGGCAAAATCAGGCACAACTCCCTCGGCTAACAAATATGCCGATTCAAATGCCCCGGTGGCTCCAAACGCCCAGCATGAACCGCAGCTGCCCTGATTTTGTACCGGCGTTACTCCGCCTAATACCCGCCAATCAAAACAGTCTTCGGTATTGGTCAAAAGCGGCGGCGGCAATTTATTCAGGTCTTTGTAAATACTCTTAACTTCATCAGGCACTCTATAACCGAGAAGCTGATGCCTTTCCTCGAGGGTCATTTCCATAATCTCGTTATAGCCAGCCTCCCAAGTTAATCCTTCCTTTTTAATTTTTTCCTGTATAGCCCTTATTTCTGCCCGCAATTCATCTGAGATATTATCGGGAATATCTCCAGCGCTTGCCGAAAATAAAGGGATAAAAAATAACAATGTCCACACTACAATAACTATTTTCCGCATAAGTCCTCCCGGATATGCTATTATTAAATTATTTTCATCTCATAATAAAGAACAAAAATTAACACCTATTTGTATAAAATACCATATTTTTATATAGTCAAGCAAAAAGTATGCTCAAAAATAGGATTCTAATTATAGCAGACACCCATAGCGTCATCCTTATTTAATGTAAACACTTTAGTCCCTATTAGTTATAGTTTTATTTATTAGTATTGTGCAAATTACCCTTATTTGTATACACAGCCAGGTTATTTGGATAAAAAGTAATATTGAAATTTAATTCAACACTATAGAAAATTTCGGAGTGAACAGGAAAGGCTTGCCTGTTAATATTGGGTTATTTTTTAACTTTTTGTGGAAATTCCTGCAAAGAAGTAGGTAAAATCAACGTGGGACTTGACAACTGAGCTGATATAATATACGCACAAAGATTCCGACAAAGATTACGGGAGTTTCCCCAAAATCCCGTGTAATTTCCCTATAATATAACTTATTTCATAGAGTTAGCATTTACAGAAAGCTGAAATCGTTATCCGCCCAAGGCGGATGGGGAAGCTTTTAATAAATTATTCGCAGGTTGGGTTCCGACCGGAGGAGACTGTGACAAAAAATTGATTGCGCAATCATTGCGGACATTTTGCTAATAAATCAGATGTATTGTTTGTAAATAAGTCGTTGATTTGCAAAGGCATCGCGTAGGGGCATATTGCAATACGCCCCTGCGAGCGCAATGGGATATAGGCTTTTATAACTTTTACACAGCCTCGGAGGGAAAAACTCGACATTTTGATTTTGATAGAAGATTTGCTAAGGGAAAAAGCCTTATGTTGCTGTGAGAGGTGTCGGGCTTTTCCTCGCCTCCGGCGAGTCTGCTATGTTCTGAAAAAAATAGGGAAACTCCAAAATTAAACTTATCCTTGACAAAGTCATAAGCTGAGTAGTATTTTATTGCGCTAATTATAGTAAAAGGTTTAATGTTGTTTAGATATTAGCCTTTTTAACTGGCTCTGTTTGTTAAAGATTTCACAATCTCAACAGGGCATTAAAGTTGAAATGCGTTAGTCCGCAATAACTTGGGCAATGGCCACGAGGAGAAGAATATGGCAGAATTCACATCGGTTGAAAATCAAATCAAAGCTGATACTCTAGTGGTTGGCGGCGGTATTGCAGGTATGACTACCGCTATCGAAACCGCTGAAATTGGCAAAAATGTGATGCTTCTGGAAAAAACGCCAACGCTTGGCGGACGGGTTGCCTCAATGAACTATTATTTCCCAAAATTATGTCCGCCAACCTGCGGCATAGAAATCAATTTGAAAAGAATCAGATCAAATCCGTTTATAAGGGTTCTAACATTAGCCGAGATAGAAAAAGTTGCCGGCAAACCCGGTGATTTCGAAGTTACCATTATGTTAAACCCTCGATATGTCAACGACAAATGCACCGCCTGCGGCGAATGTGAAAAAGTCTGTGAAATTGAGCGGGACAATGATTTTAATTATGGACTAGATAAAACCAAAGCTGTTTACATGCCTCATCTTATGGCATACCCTCCCCGTTATGTGATTGATCCTGAATACGTAAAGGACGAGCGGATGAAAAAATGTGCCGAAGCCTGCAAATATGATGCTATTGAGCTTGATATGCAGCCACAAACAATCACCGCAAAAGTCGGCGCTATCGTTTGGGCTACCGGTTGGAAGCCATATGACGCTACCAAGATAGACAACCTTGGCTTCGGTAAATATGATAATGTAATTACTAATGTAATAATGGAAAGACTTGCCTCTGAAAATGGTCCCACTAAGGGCAAGCTTTTAAGGCCATCCGATAATAAAGAGATTAATAACATCGGGTTTGTCCAGTGTGCCGGTTCTCGTGATGAAAACCATCTTCCATATTGTTCGGCAATCTGCTGCTTAGCCTCAATGAAACAAGCGACCTATATCCGCGAACGCTATCCTGAGGCGGAAATTCATATATTCTATATCGATGTCAGATCGCCTGGCCGCTTGGAAGATTTCTATGTTCAGCGTCAAGAGGACGAGAAAATTCATTTCCATCGCGGTAAAGTTGCCAGTATTACTGAAGTGCCCGGTCAAAAGAATCTCATTTTGGAAGCGGAAGATACCCTTACAGGTAAAATCACTAAAACTGAAGTCGAAATGGCGGTACTGGCAACCGGTATGGTGCCCAATACTGCAGATGAACAGCCGCCATTAGATACACCCCTTGATGAATTTGGGTTTATAGCCCCCGATACGGATAATGGCATCATCGGCACCGGTGTTGCATCAAGACCTGTTGATGTCGCAACAACAGTACAGGAATCCACCGGAGCGGCTTTGAAAGCTATAATTATCGGGAGAAGGAGGTAAGACGATGGAAGCAAAGATTGGCTGTTATATATGCAAGGGTTGTGATATCGGAAAATCTATCGATGTTGACAAATTAGTTGAAGTAGCTAAAGGCGACGGCAAAGCCGCAATATGCAAAACACATGATATCCTCTGTAGTAAGGAAGGTATTGAGTTAATAAAGAATGATATTCAAAATGAAGGCATAAATAAAGTAGTAGCTGCCGCCTGTTCTGTGCGTGTTTTTCCGGAGCTTTTCGATTTTGGCAAAGATATTTTCACCGACAGAACAAATATCCGCGAGCAAGTAGCCTGGTGCCATGAGCCAAATGATGAAGATACTCAGATGCTGGCAGAGGATTGTATACGCATGGGATGCGCCAAGGTGATGAACGGTGAACCGCCAGAGCCATTTATTTCGGAATCGGTAAGTAAGGATATTATGGTTGTTGGCGGCGGCGTTACCGGTATGACTGCCGCTAAATCTGCAGCTGATACAGGCTACAAAGTCATCTTAGTTGAAAAAGAAGATAAGCTTGGCGGCTGGGCAGCAAAGTTCACTAAAGTTTTTCCCAAACATCCTCCATATAAAGAACCAGAAGATTCCAATTGCTCTGATTTGGTTAAGGAAGTTGAAGCTCATGACAATATTACGATTTATAAATCAACGGTAGTCGAAAAAACTTCCGGCCAGCCGGGTGAATTCGCAGTAACTCTTAAAAATGGCAGCTCATCGACCGAACTTATGATTGGCTCGATTGTTCAAGCTACCGGCTGGAGACCATACGAAACTGAGAAGCTGGCCTATCTTGGCTATGGCTCTACACCAGATGTGATTACCAATGTCGAAATGGAAGAGATGCTATCCGGCGGCGAAATAAAACGACCCTCCGATGGCAAACCTATTGATAGTATTACTTTCATCCAATGCGCCGGTTCGCGCGACCAGGAACATCTTCCCTACTGCTCGGCTGTGTGCTGTCGCGTGTCATTAAAACAGGCTTTATATGTCAGAGAACAATATCCGAATGCTAAGATATATATTATCTATAAAGACCTGCGCTCGCCGGCTCAATATGAATTATTCTATGCTCATGTTCAGGAAGATAAAGGAATATTTTTCACCAAGGGAGAAATCCGGAGCGTTGAGAAAGATGGCAGCGGCAAGATTTCGGTTAATGTTGAAGATACCCTTTTAGGCGACAATATTCAGGTGAAATCCGATATGGTCGTTTTAGCCGCCGGAATGGTTCCGACTACCAAAGTAGATGAAGTTCCGAAAGCTGAAGCATCTGAAACGGCTGAAGACGAGGAGAAAAAAGAAGAGGGCAAAACAGAAGACGGCAAAAAAGCGGCTGAAGCGGCTGAAGTCGGCGCTAAGATATTGAATCTTACCTACCGTCAGGGAACCGACCTGCCCACTTTAAAATACGGCTATCCTGATTCTAATTTTATATGCTTCCCTTATGAAACCAGAAGAACGGCTATATATGCCGCGGGAGCTGTCAGGGCGCCAATGGATTTAGCAACCTGTGAGAATGACGCTTATGGCGCAGCATTAAAAGCAATTCAGGCTGTCGAGTCGTTAGATATTGGCGCATCAGTTCATCCCCGCACCGGCGACTTAAGCTATCCCGAGCTATTCATGCAAAGATGCACCCAGTGCAAACGCTGTACTGAGGAATGTCCTTTTGGCGCATACGATGAAGACGATAAAGGCACACCAAAGCCCAATCCAAATCGCTGCCGCCGCTGTGGAATATGTTTAGGCGCTTGTCCGGAAAGAATCATTTCGTTTAAAAACTACAGCGTTAACCAGATATCTCAGATGATTAAAGCCATTGATATTCCGGATGAGTTCGAGGAAAAACCCAGGATTTTGGCTTTTATATGTGAAAACGATGCAATGCCAGCTGTTGATATGGTTGGCCAAATGCGATTGAAATACAATGCTATGCTCAGGATTATCCCGCTTCGCTGTTTGGGTTCGATGAATTCAGTTTGGGTTAGCGATGCCTTAGCCAGCGGTTTTGATGGCGTTATTCTTATTGGCTGTAAGAAAGGCGATGATTATCAGTGCCACTTTATTCAGGGCAGCGAGCTTGCCAACACCAGAATGGAAAATGTTCGCGAGAAACTTAAACAGTTGGTTTTGGAAGAGGAACGGGTTGAGATTCACGAATTATCAATGTCTGATTATCCGAATATTCCGAAGATTTTCGATGATTTTCTCGAAGTGATTGAAAGAGTCGGGCCAAATCCATACAAAGATATGTAGCCGCTAATTCTAAAATAGATACTTAATAATAGACCCCTTGTATTAGTCGAGGGGTCTTTTTTTATAGGCATACAGTAATCGAAACAGCTGGAGAGAGGGTGAACATTGCCAATTACTTGATTCGACTACTTATCCGTTGAAATACAACATATAATATGCCCAACTGTTACCATTATTAATATACCCTAACTCACTATTACTCTAACCGATTGTGATAATTTGATAAAATGATATTAACTCATCTATGTCTTGGCTAACATTTTAAATATGAACAAGTTGCAATAGCTGCTTATTAGACACATCTAACAATATTATTCTTTTCTAACAATGAAAGTTAATGAAAAATTTCACATTTTCCTTGACTCTAAAGGAAAAATTTAGTACCTAATTATCTTAAATATAATTGGTGGATTGTGTGAATTTTTATGGGAATAATTCTTTAAAGAGGAACAAGAAAAACAGGTGATGTCAAACAACATAATTTTATTGACACTAACATCTGATTTTAGAGAAGTTTAAAAAATGAATAAGCGATAAACCCCTATCTAATTTAAGGAGATGCAATGGCAGACAAAATTCCGAAAACCCCATTACTTGATGAGCTTGAAAAGGGCGAATGGCCAAGTTTCGTCAGAGAGATCAAGATGGCCGCTAAGGACAATCCTATGTGTAAAGACCTTCTTGGCCAACTCGAGCAGTCATATGAAGAGAAAATTGGCCATTGGAAGCATGGCGGTATTGTAGGTGTCTTGGGTTATGGCGGTGGTGTTATTGGCCGTTATTCAGATTTGCCGGACAAATACCCCAATATTTCGCATTTTCACACTTTGCGTATTAACCAACCAGCTGGATGGTATTATACAACCGAAGCTCTGCGCAAGATTTGTGATATCTGGGAAAAACGCGGCTCAGGATTAACTAATCTTCATGGTTCAACTGGCGACCTGATTTTACTGGGTACAACAACCGACCAGCTTGAACCGGTTTTTTCAGACCTGCAAAAAATGGATTTCGATATCGGCGGTTCCGGTTCTGACTTAAGAACTCCAAGCTGTTGCTGCGGCATGTCAAGGTGCGAATGGGCTTGCTATGACACAATGGCAGCCTGCCATGATTTCACCATGACTTTTCAGGATGAATTACACCGTCCTGCTTTCCCCTACAAATTCAAATTCAAATTTTCCGGATGTCCCAACGACTGCGTTGCCTCAATAGCCAGGTCGGATATGTCTATTATCGGCAACTGGCGGGATAATATTCAGGTAGACAAAGATGCCGTTTTGGAATATGCCGAAAATGGTATGGATATAAAGTCGGATGTTGTCGATAATTGTCCGGCCAAATGTATGGAATGGGACGGCAAGGAACTGAATATTGAAAACAGTTATTGCCGGCACTGCATGCATTGTATTAATGTTATGCCTAAGGCTTTAAGACCCGGCAAAGACCGCGGCGCAACTATTCTGCTTGGCGCCAAGGCTCCGATTATTGAAGGCGCTTTGCTCTCATCGGTGATGATTCCATTTATTAAAATGGAACCGCCTTACCAGGAAATTAAAGATTTGGTAGAAAGAATATGGGATGTTTGGGGTGATGAAGGCAAGAACCGCGAAAGAGTCGGCGAATTCATCCAACGCGTCGGTATGGGCAACTTCCTGGAAGCTGTTGAACTCGAACCGATAGCAGAAATGGTCGCTCACCCTCGTGAAAACCCGTATATCTTCTTTGAAGAGTATTTCGAGGATGATGATGAAGAGGAAGATAACGAGTAATTTTAAACATGAAATTTTAGAAATTGAGGAATAAATATGGCTGATGTAATGAAAGATAGGCGGACTGACTACGGTCCTCCGCATTACGAACAATTTTTGCCGCCGATTGTTAAAGAAAATTACGGCAAATGGGAATATCACGAAATCATCAAGCCTGGCGTAATGGTTCATGTATCTGAAACAGGCGCTAAGCTTTATACCGTCCGGGCGGCTTCCGGCAGACTTATAAGCGTCCAAAAAATTCGCATGTACTGCGACCTTGCCGACAAATATTGCGGCGGATATGTAAGATTTACCAGCCGTCATAACATTGAGTTTTTATTCGGCGATGAGAAAAATATTGAACCGCTGATTAAAGACCTTGAGGAAATGGGACATCCGGTCGGTGGTATCGGTAATGCTATTACCTCCATCGTTCATACCCAAGGCTGGGTTCATTGTCACTCTGCGGCTACAGATGCTTCCGGTATTGTTAAGGCTGTGATGGATGATCTAATTGAATACTTTAAAGAAAGAAAACTTCCCGGCAAGCTCAGGATTGCTTTGGCTTGTTGTTTGAATATGTGCGGCGCGGTTCATTGCTCCGATATCGCTATTCTTGGCATCCACAGACGTCCGCCGAAAATCGATCATGCCAACCTTAAAAAGGTTTGCGAGATTCCAAACGTATCCGCTTCCTGCCCGACTGCGGCTATCAGGCCAGCAACAGTAGATGGTTATGCATCGGTTGAGGTTGACGAAGACCAATGCATGTTCTGCGCCAACTGCTTTACGGTATGTCCGGCTATGACTCTTAACGACCCGCTTAATGACGGTGTTTCGATTTGGGTTGGCGGCAAGGTATCTAATGCTCGTCATGAGCCAATGTTCTCAAAGCTGGCAATTCCATTTATACCGAATAATCCGCCGCGTTGGCCGGAAGTTACCAGCGCTATCAGGAATCTGGTGGAATTATGGGCTAAGAACGCCAAGAAATACGAGAGAATGGGCGAGTGGATTGAACGTATTGGCTGGCCTAAATTCTTTAGAATGTCTGGCATCAAGTTCCAGAAAGAACATATCGATGATTTCAAACATGCCGGTTTAACATATAAACGGTCAACTCATTTAACTTTTTAGAGGATTCTAATATGGCCAAAACCGCCGAAGAAATAGCAGATGCCATGTATGACATGGTTAAGCAAGCCACTGGTATGAAGAAATTAAAACCAAACGACCTTTCTAAAGCTATGATTCAGCTTTATGAATCCGAAGGGGTCGATAAGAAGCTGTGTAAAGAGGGTATCAAGCAATTGATTAACTCCGGAAGATGTGTTTACACATATTTCGGCGGCAGCTTCATTGAAATACCGCATAAGGAGGGCGCCGCCAACGATTAGAATTTGGCGCTCCAGGTTTTGTTTCTATGGTTGCTAAACTACCGCGGCTTTTAATTGCCGGTCTATCCGGCGATTCGGGAAAAACAATCGTCAGTTTAAGCCTTTTGACTGCCTTAAGTCAAAAGGGGGTGGATATTTCTGTGTTCAAAAAAGGACCTGATTATATCGATTCAGCTTGGCTGTCAATTATTTCAAAAACCCAATGCCGCAATCTGGACACATATCTTGTTGAACCAGACGATGTTTATAATATCTTTACCGGCAATGCCGGCAAAGATATATCTATCATCGAAGGAAACCGCGGTATCTTTGATGGCAAAGACGTTTCCGGCACTCACAGTACTGCGGGGCTCGCAAAACTTCTGCGAGCCCCCATTATTTTGGTAGTTGACGCTACCAAATCTACTCGGACTATTGCCGCCCTTGTGAAAGGGTGCATTGATTTCGACCCAGATATCGTAATTGCCGGCATAGTTTTAAACAGAATTGCCGGCGAAAGACATAAAAAGATAATAACCCAATCAATTGAAAAATACTGCGGCTTGCCGGTTTTGGGTTCTATACCAAAATTGGATAAAAACTCGACAATTATTCCCGGCCGTCATCTTGGGTTGGTTACTCCGCAAGAGTGCGAAAACAATTTAAAGCTAAATAGTATATTGTTAGAAATAGCTGAGAAATATCTTAATATAGGAAAATTAATTGAAATTGCCAATAATGCTGAAATTTTAGATGCAGCAGCCGCGCCCGCTAGCAGGCAGGTTGAATCAAAAACCAATAATAATGAAAAGATTGTAAAAATCGGTTATTTTAAAGATTCTGTATTTACATTTTATTATCCCGAAAATCTTGAAGCCTTAGAGGCAAGCGGTGCAGAACTTACGGCAATATCATCACTAAATGACAAATCGTTGCCTGATATAGACGCTCTCTATATCGGCGGCGGCTTTCCCGAAACACAAGCGCAGTTATTAGCCGGTAACAAGTCGATGATGGAGTCTGTCAGGAAAGCGGCTGTTTCCGGGATGCCGATATATGCCGAATGCGGCGGTTTGATTTATCTGTCGCGGTCGCTTAAATATGATGGCAAATTATTCCTTATGGCAGGGGTTTTCCCTATTGACCTGAAAATAAATCCCAAGCCTGTAGGTCATGGCTACACATCAATTAAAATCGATTATGATAACCCTTATTTTGAAACAGGTTCCACTATTAAAGGGCACGAGTTCCATTATTCCGGTCTGGCTGCAAACCAGTTGGATAATCCTATTGATAGTATCGTCAGCTGCATGGATGTTTTGACCGGATATGGAATAGGCAAACAGCGGGACGGACTTGTATATAACAATACTCTTGCCTGCTATACGCATATTCATGCTGCCGGAAATGAAAAATGGGCTGAGAACTTAATTGAAAATGCTTTGCAGTATAAGGAAAAGCGTTCGAACAGAAGTAATTCGTGGAATAGTAATTATTCAAAGGGAAATAACTGTTCTAATAATTTGAATTCAGCTTGCGCTGTTCAAAATATCAGTTATTGCGGATAAAATATGGAAATAGCTAAGGAGAAATAAATAAAATTGATAAAGTTGGATAGATAAAACCGATTTCAATTACAGATAATATTCAGGCTGATGATTAGGCCGCAATTATCGACTCAATCCGACTAAAGAAATCCGGCTCAGATAAATTTCAACAAGCGAGTAACGACATGGTAAAAAAAGTTAAAAAGAAAAAAAAGGGATTGCGGTCTTTAAGAAGTTCCGGAGGTTCAGCGGTTGAAACATCATCGCTTCGACCAAAATTTGTTCCCAAGAAATCGCCCTGCGGCAGTGTTGGCTGTCCCAATCATAACCATATAAGAAAAGCCCTGATGGCTGTTTCGAGAGCCGAGGAATTCGGTAAAGACGTTGATGAGCAAATTAAAGAAGCTTTTTATACTTTTCTCGAAACGACCCCCTTCCCTTCGGTTTGCGGCAGAGTTTGCCCGCATCCGTGTGAAACCGAATGCAACCGTAATGAGAAAGAAGGCGCTTTAGGCATCAATAGCTTCGAGCGATTCCTTGGCGACTATGGTCTTGAAAACAAACTGGCGCCTATCATGCTGACCGAGAAAAAAAGATCAGAAAAAATTGCTATTATCGGTTCCGGTCCGGGCGGCATGTCATGCGCCTATCAGCTTGCTCGCCGCGGTTATCCGGTTACGGTTTTTGAGGCATTTCCGAAAACAGGCGGCATGCTTCGCTACGGCATACCCGATTACCGTCTTCCTCAAAATATCCTTGATGCCGAAATCAAGCGCATTCAGGATATGGGAGTTGAGATAAAGACCAACACAACGGTTGGCAAAGATATTCCCTATGAAGACCTGCAAAAAGAATACAAGGCTATTTTTGTCGCTCTTGGCGCTCATAAGGGCAAAAACTTGAGAATTGAGGGCGAGGATGCCCCGAACGTATTTACCGGCACCGATTTTCTGCATAGAGTAAATGCCGGCGAAAGCGTTGAGGTTGGCGATAATGTGGTTGTCATCGGCGGCGGCGACACCGCTATTGATGCTGCCAGAATCGCCCGTCGCTTGGGCGCAAATGCTACTATTCTCTATCGCCGCACGAGAAAAGAAATGCCGGCAATCGATGAGGAAATTGACGGCGCCGAAAAAGAAGGCGTTAGAATCGATTTATTAGCCGCACCAATTGAAATCTATACTAAAGATGGTAAGGCTATCGGGATGAAATGTCAGAAGATGGAACTCGGCGAACCGGATGACTCCGGCAGACGCCGCCCCATGCCTATTGAAGGCGATACTTATGACCTCGAGTTTTCCGCTTTAATTGCCGCTATCAGTCAGGAACCTGATTTCAACGGCTTCGGTAGTCTTATCGAGGGAAAAGACTGGATTAAAGTTGACGATAAATTCAAAACGAAAATCGACGCTACCTATTCCGGCGGCGACAATATCAATCTGGGATTGGCAATTGACGCTATTTTTCATGGCCGGATGGCTGCTGGTCGTATCCATGAGATGCTTAGCGGCGAGGCAGTACCGGTAATGCCAAAGATGGATACTATCCGGATGGATAAAATGGCTCATGGCTATTACGAGGAAAAACAGCGTACTCCAATCAAGGAAATAGCGGTTGAGGATGCGCTCAAAAGCCTTACTGCTGAAATTACCAGCACTTGGAGCAAGGATGAGGCTGTTGGAGAATCGATGCGTTGTATGAGCTGCGGTATGTGTTTTGATTGCGGTACTTGCTGGAGCTTCTGCCAGGATAACGCGATAATCAAGCCCCTTATTCGAGGCGAGGAATATAAATTTAAAATGGAATTTTGCAATGGCTGCAAGAAGTGCGCCGAGAACTGTCCTTGCGGCTATATAGAGATGCATTAAGTACCAATAATAAAAAATTGATGTAGGAAATAAATTTAAAACAGAGGAGTCAAAATGGCAATTTTTGAACATGGCGACATTAAAATTGATGTCGATGAAGACGGATTCATGTTGGAACCCGATCAGTGGACTGAGGATGTTGCAATAGCTTTAGCAACTACCGAAGCCGTTGATAATATGACCGAAGAACATTGGAAGTTAGTTAATTACCTTAGAGAGTATTACCTGAAATTCGGGATTGCGCCGATGATTCGTAAGTTATGCAAAGAGACAGGCTTTCCTTTAAAGAAAGTTTACGAACTGTTCCCGTCAGGACCGGCTAAAGGCGCCTGCAAAGTCGCTGGTTTAGCTAAACCGACTGGCTGCGTATAAAAAATGCAATCGATAGGCTCGGGGAAATATTGATTTTTCCGAGCCTTTTATTTTATCTATAAATTATGGACGTTATCGATTTTAATTATTATGCTAAAAAACTTCTTAGAGCAAAATAAATCCGAAATAATAAAAAGATGGTTCGATTCAATTATTGAAACATACCCGGAAAATTCGCATGATTTCTTCAAGCGGGACAAGAATCAGTTCGGGAATCCTGTCGGTTATACGATTTCCAAAGAAACGGAATCGCTGTATGGCGTGCTTCTTGACGGTATAAACAACGATGAAAAGCTTTATTTAGCGCTTGATAATATTATAAAGATACGAACAGTACAAGACTATTCACCTTCGCAGGCTATTAATTTTGTTTACCTGCTCAAAAGAGTTATCCGTGATTTCGCTGCAGAACATATTCATGAAGAAAATATCTATAATGAACTACTTGAATTCGAATCGAGAATAGACAAGCTTGCCCTTTGCTCTTTTGATGTATATATGAGATGTAAAGAAAAAATTTACCAGATTCGATTGAATGAATCGAGAAGGAAAGTAGCCAAGCTTTTAGAGAAAGTAAATTTAAACTCCGGCAATCCGGAACAGTTAGAGGAATAATAATATGTCTTTTTCTGCTTTGTGGGGAGGAACCATAATATGAATGTATTTCTATCGCTTGCCGCTGTAATAATTCTTATTTTGCTGGCAATGGCGGGGGTTGGCGCAATTGGGCTTGATTATCTCTTTGGAGTTGTTATTCCCTATGCTGCGTTTTTAATATTTATTGTCGGCTTTGTTTACCGCATCATCATTTGGTCGAAATCGCCAGTTCCCTTTCGCATACCAACAACATGCGGACAACAAAAGACATTAAGCTGGATTAAATCGAGCAAACTTGAAAGCCCGCATACAACTCTTGGCGTGATTGGCAGAATGGCTCTCGAGATACTCTTTTTCCGTTCGCTTTTCAGAAACACTAAAACCGAAATAAAACCCGGCCCGCAAATAGTATATGGCTCCAACAAATGGCTCTGGTTAGGAGGGCTTGCATTCCACTGGAGCTTTCTGATTATTTTAATCAGACACCTGCGGTTTTTCATTGAGCCTGTCCCCTATTATATAACAATGATTGAGCACCTTGACGGCTTTTTTCAAGTAGGATTACCGGAAATCCTATTAACTGATATTGCAATTCTTTCAGCGTTAACATTTCTCATCTTGCGCCGCTTCGGCCCAAGGCTTCGCTATATCTCACTGCCGGCTGATTATTTTCCGCTTCTGCTGATTATTAGCATCGCAACTACCGGCGTCTTAATGAGATATTTTACTAAAACCGATATCGTGGGCATCAAGGAATTAGCGTTAGGTCTGGCAACATTTAGTCCGGTTGTTCCGGAGGGTATAGGCTTAACATTTTTCGTACACCTGTTTCTTGTCAGCGTACTGCTCATTTATTTCCCGTTCAGCAAACTGATGCATTTAGGCGGAGTTTTCTTAAGTCCTACCAGAAATTTAGCTAACAACAACCGCATGAAAAGACATGTCAACCCTTGGGATTACCCTGTAAATGTGCATACCTACGAGGAATACGAAGACGAATTCAGGGATGTAATGAAAGCCGCTGGCTTACCATTGGAGAAGGAATCATAATATGTCAGAAGACAAAAAAAAGCCTGAAGAGCTGGCGCAAGTTGACTATAAACCGCCCAAGAAAAAATGGTCAGATCCCTCTGTCGAATTCAAGAAAGGCACTTATAATTACTCGGCCTTGCCGGATAATTTAGATTATCTCGGTTTATACAATCCGGGCAAATGGTATGCCCCCGAAAAAGAATGGCCGGTTCCGGAAAATTGGAAAGAGATAATTCTTAAGGGATTAAAAGAGCGTCTCGACAGGTATCGGTCATTAAAGATCTTTATGGATGTTTGTGTAAGATGCGGAGCCTGCGCTGATAAATGTCATTACTACATCGGTTCCGGCGATCCCAAAAATATGCCGGTGCTTCGCGCCGAGCTTCTAAGATCAGTCTATAGGAATAATTTTACGGCCGCTGGAAAAATTATGGGCAAAATAGCCGGCGGCAGAGAACTGACACTTGATGTGCTGAAAGAATGGTTCTACTATTTCTACCAATGCACCGAGTGCCGCCGATGTTCGGTATTTTGCCCTTACGGCATCGATACCGCCGAGATCACTATGATGGTTCGCGAGCTATTGAATCTAATCGGATTGAATATCGACTGGATTATAACTCCGGCGGCTAACTGCCTGCGAACCGGCAACCATCTTGGCATCCAGCCGCATGGATTTGCTGATAGTATTGAGTTCGCCGTTGATGAGTTGGAGGAGCTGACCGGAATTAAGGTTGAGGCTCCCATAAATAAAAAAGGCGCCGAGATATTATTCATAGCTCCTTCCGCCGACTACTTTGCCTCGCCTCATTATTATACATTGCTTGGCTACCTTGCTTTGTTTCACGAAATCGGATTGGATTATACCTGGAGTTCTTATGCCTCCGAGGGCGGCAATTTTGGCCTGTTCCATTCGCAGGAAACGATGAAAAGATTGAATTCAAAAATCTATATGGAAGCTAAAAGGCTTGGCGTAAAGTGGGTTCTCGGCGGCGAGTGCGGCCATATGTGGCGAGTGGTGCATCAATATATGGATTCATTAAACGGGCCAGCCGATTTTCTTGAGGTACCGGTGTCGCCTATAACGAAAACTCGGTTTGAAAATACTAAAGCGACCAAAATGGTTCATATCTGCGAATTCACCGCTGATTTAATCAAGAACGGCAAAATCAAGCTGGATCCCAGCCGCAACGACCAGTGGACGCCGACATATCACGATTCATGCAATCCGGCGCGAGCGATGGGGCTTTTGGAGGAACCGCGATACATCATCAATGCTGTTTCAAATAAATTCCATGAGATGCCGGAAAATACAATTAGAGAGCAAACATTTTGCTGCGGCAGCGGCGCCGGACTTGGCACCGATGAAAACCTTGAAATGAGACTCCGCGGCGGGCTTCCAAGAGCTAATGCTGTTAAGTATGTGAAAGAAAAATACGGCGTCAATATACTGCTCTGCATCTGCGCGATTGACAAAGCCACTCTGCCCACCTTGCTTGATTACTGGGTTCCCGGCACTGAAGTCGGCGGTATTCACGAGTTGGTCGGCAACGCTTTGGTCATGAAAGGAGAAAAAAGAACTACCGACTTAAGAGGCGAACCGTTCGTAGGAAAGGAGAGTAAAAAAGATGTATAATGCTGGTAAAATAATTATCGGATTAATTATCTTTCTCATCCTGATTACCTTTCCTATATGGTATAATGCCGTAAGCGGTAATCCGACCTCTGCGCCCGATTTGAAAATAATTACCGATGCCAAACAATGTGTAGCGCCGACTGATTATATGCGCGCTAACCATATGAACCTGCTTGATGAATGGCGCGATAAAGTCGTTCGCGGGAAGGAAAGATATATAATGCTGGATGGCAAACAATATGAAATGAGTCTTTCGAATACCTGCTTGGATTGTCATTCAAACAAAGCAGAATTTTGCGATCAATGCCATAATTACATGGATGTTGACCCCTATTGCTGGGATTGCCACATCGAGTCAAAGGAGTAAGGATATGGGTATTGGCAGAAGAAAGTTTATAAAATACGCCGGATTGACCACTGTCGCCGGTATTCTTGGCAGAAATCCCATTGATGTTCTTGCCGATGATGAGCTGCCGGTTAGCTCCGAGCCATTAAAGCCGATTGTTGGCAAGAGGTGGGCGATGGTTGTCAATTTGAAAAAATGCCGTCAAAAAGAG
This sequence comes from Candidatus Zixiibacteriota bacterium, assembly GCA_021159005.1. Lineage (NCBI taxonomy): Bacteria > Pseudomonadati > Candidatus Zixiibacteriota > Candidatus Zixiibacteriota bacterium. The sequence continues at coordinate 23,369 of JAGGSN010000231.1, forward strand.
GGCTGTCATGACTGCATCGATGCCTGTCATAATGTTCATAATGTGCCTGATTTCGGTAACCCCAAAGATGAAGTCAAGTGGATATGGAAAGACCGTTTCGAACATGCTTTCACCGAACAGGAACATGAGTATATCAGTGAGGAAGTGAAACACAGCGAGACATTGCTTTTTTGCAATCATTGCGATAATGCGCCCTGCGTTAGAGTTTGCCCAACTCAGGCTACCTGGCAAAGAGATGACGGCATTGTTATGATGGACATGCACAGATGCATCGGCTGCCGCTATTGTCTTGTAGCTTGCCCGTACGGTTCGCGAAGCTTCAACTGGAGAGACCCGCGGCCGTTCATTAAGGAAACAGACCCTAATTTTCCAACCAGAATGAGAGGCGTTGTCGAAAAATGCAATTTCTGCGCCGAACGTCTTGCCAAGGGTCAGATGCCTGCCTGTGTTGAGGCTTGCAGCGAGGGATGTCTTGTATTCGGCGACCTTGAAGACCCCGAATCTGAAGTTCGTGAATTGCTCCGGTCAAATTTTACTATTAGACGCAAACCCGGCTTGGGTACTAAACCTGAAGTCTATTACATAGTGTGAGGTTGATATGTTAGAGAAAGCGCTATATGGAGATAAAAAATACTGGAGCTTAGTATTCATACTTAGCGGATTTATCCTGTTGGGTTTGTTTTTCTACCTCAAGCAGTATCATACCGGCTTAACAATAACCGGCTTGGGTAGAGATGTCAGTTGGGGATTTTATATTGCTCAATTGACATTTTTAGTCGGTGTAGCGGCTTCGGCTGTTATGGTTGTCCTGCCTTATTACCTGCATGATTTCAAGGTATTTGGTAAAATTACAATTCTAGGTGAGTTTTTGGCTATCTCATCGGTAACCATGTGCATGTTGTTTGTCGTAGTAGATTTAGGTCAGCCGTTTCGTATGTTGAATATGTTCTTACATCCGTCTCTAAATTCGATATTATTCTGGGATTCGGTTGTATTATCAGTGTATTTGATGCTCAATTTGATAATTGGCTGGACTATGCTGGGCGCCGAACGCAAAGGCATAGCTCCGCCGAAATGGGTGAAGCCGATTATCTTGCTCTCGATACCCTGGGCAATTAGTATTCATACTGTAACGGCTTTTCTTTATTGCGGCTTAGCCGCCAGACCATTTTGGATGACTGCCGTGTTGGCGCCGCGATTTTTAGCCTCGGCGTTTGCCGCTGGTCCGGCTTTATTGATACTGTTCAGCTTTATCCTCAAAAAGTACACCAAATTTGATGCTGGCAAAGAAGCTGTGCAAAAACTGGCTATAATTGCAACATACGCGATGCTGGCGAATATCTTTTTCATCCTGATGGAGATATTCACTGCCTTTTACAGCAATATCCCCGAGCATATAGATCATTTCAAATTCCTCTTTGTAGGCTTGCAGGGTAATACAATTTTAGTTCCCTGGATGTGGGCATCTTCTATATTAGCGATTATTGCGGCATTGCTTTTAGTAATACCTAAAAGCCGCAATAATACGACAACTCTCGGGATTGCCTGTGTGGCTGTGTTTGTCTCGATATGGATTGACAAAGGTTTGGGAATGATTGTCGCCGGCTTCACGCCATCGCCTTTGCATGTGGTGGCTGATTACTGGCCTACTTGGCCGGAGTTGTTTATCTCTCTTGGTATTTATGGTATCGGCTTCCTGATGGTTGCCGGTTTGTATAAGATTGCTTTATCGGTTAGAGGGGAAGTCTGATAAGGACTAATTGGAATTTATTTCAATGGAAATAGTCGGGGCTGGAAAATCCCAACTATTAAGTGGTTAGAATTTTAATGAAGACTTAATCGCCCCGACTTTTTAGTCGGGGCGAACTTTATCAATAGTCTGCTCATAATGTAAAATTCTGTTTAGAACATCTTATATGTTAATCCAAGCGCTAAGGTTTGTTTGAAGCGTCCCTTAAATGAAATCTCTTTGTCATATAAAAGCTGCATGTAAAGAGAAACCGCAACATATTTTGCTACTGAGGCAGATATCCGATTTTCCCAGTTAATATCGACCGCTTTCCAGTGGTCTTCCACAACCGTTTCAGATTCCGAAAAGAATAACGCTTTGTATAATGACAACTTGGAAGTATAACTAAGCGTCTCAGACAAAGTCTTTTTCAGGTCGGCTACAAATTCAATGCCGCCATCGTTGGTTGTCTTTGTTTCTGTTGTTTTAGCTTGAGCATCAAGTATATTTTTAGTGATAATCTGCCTGATAGCAAAACCGAGTCTGCTTAAAAGGTCGATATTATCAGTTTTGTAAAATTGCCTTGCAGCGCCTGCCGATTCGGTAATTTTGACAGGAGATAAATAACGGTTGATGCTTGGAACCGAAGCATCAAGGAATTGCGACTCAAATCGTAAGCCAACAAAAGGATCAACATAAGATTGAAGAGTAAATAACCCTAAGTTCTCAATATCTATCAGGTCTGTCGATTTTTCCGGTTTAGCCCAGTTCTTTGTAGTTTTATCTTGGATATGAGTCTGCCCAAATGAAAATTTTGATGTGTTTTTAAATTTGAATTTTGGGTAAAATTGTTTTTCGAAAATGCCGTTAGCGTTCCAAACCCAGCTGATATTGCCCGCCTCGCCGCCAGTCCAGTTATCAGAATATGAGTTTTGGGTTAGAGTAAAATCAGTGTCTAATGATTTGGTCCAGGGGTCTGCTTGAAGATTTGTTGTTAACCCTATTAGACCGAAGATAACCAGCATTGCAAATACTTTTTTCATAATTAAATTATTTCCTTTCGCTCGTTTTATTGATCAAATACTATCGATTATCAATTAACAGCTATTTGATGCATGTGAACATCCTGCTGCGGGAATGGTATCGATATTCCTTCAGCGTCAAAAGTTAACTTTACTTTTATTCGGTCGGGCGGCTATCTAAGGAAATCTGCTGTTCTGCTGGATCATCCTTATTAATCTTTGGCGGGAACCCGAAACGTGCCAGGCATGCCGCTCCAAAACCAAGCGGAAGAATAATAAATAACAAAAATCCCAACAACGTCATATTTAATATGAAAAAGACCAGCGAATTGGTTATTAAACCGATAATAAGTAAAACAAGCGGGATCCCTGCCGTAACCAGATTGCCATACCAGAAGGATCTAAACATTCCTTTCTTCCTGAAAACCCTGATGCCTATAATCTGATTAATTGCGATATGAGAAATTATTAATAGAATTATTAGAATAACAGGTTCGCCTAAAACTGCAAGTGGAATTCCGATTACAGATACAAGCAACAATAGCCATGCCAGGAAAGCTCCGATATAGAAAAGATAGCCAAATGCAAACGATTTAAACGGACGATCGCTAAGTTTATTGGTTATTCGATTAAGAGGTCTGGGGAAAACCGATAACGCTAATACGGATAGAATAAGATTTATTATTATTGCTAGCAATAATATGGACTGAATAACTTGATAAACCGAATTATAATCATGCTTGAGGGATATTACGCTAAAAGGAATAGTGGAACCGGTAATTTTTGCGCCTTCTTCCTTTTTGACTCGCCCTCCAATAGTAAAAGCATCACCATGGATATAACCAGAAGAAGCGACATAGATATTACCATTAATAACGACAACATCGCCATTAACATAACCTTTAATCGTTGCATCTCCGCTGACAACCACAACATCTGCATGAACACGCTCGCCTTCTTCGATGACTATGCTTTTCCCCCAACTGGTAATTTCGCGGCTGCCGAGGTCAATTTCCTCCGGGAGCTTTTGGGATAAAATACTGTTTAATTCATCAACACCAATTACAACCAGACCTGAGTCGGTCATAATCTTAACAATCCCATCACTTTCTATTATAATCTCAGGAAATGACGGCATATTGGCAGTATCAAAATATTCAAATTGAAATTTATCAAACGTATCAAATTTGTTAAAATAAGATAGTGAGTCCGACAACAAATCTAAAGAGTCTTTCTTCAATTCTATTATCGGATTGGTATAATTAATATCTTCTTTGTCAGGCGGACCGCTATAGGCAGCTGCCAGACATAAAGATAGAAACAATATTACGAGAAGTATTTGCCGAATGTTTTTAAACATCAATAACTTTCTATGGCAATATCACCGGAAACCGTTTCAATATAAATTTTCCCTGAGCCGCTACCAATTCTGCCTTTAAAATATGAATCTGAGACGGCATTAGTTTTCATGTCCAATTGCGATTCAATGCTGCCGGAAACGGTTTCAATAACTAAATCACCGCCAAATGTTTGAGGCAATTCAAGGTAAACATCGCCTGAAATAGTATTTAAGTTAAATCTGCCTTCTGTGTTCTTTAATAATCTCATCTTTAAAGAACCGGATGTGGATTTAGCGTCTATTTCTCCGGAAATATCTTCGCTTTTCAAATCGCCGGAAGTTGATTGAAATGACAGATCGCCGTCAAGGCTGTATAGTTTCACATCCCCGGAAGTGGTTGATACTTTCAGATTTCCTTTAGCCGTTTCAATAAAACCATCGCCCGATGAGGTTGAAATATCCATATCGCCTTTAATATCTTCGAATTGGAAATCCGATGACGAACCGGAAAAATTAAATTTGCCAAAAATACGCATCGCCTCGATATCGCCTGAAGCCAGCCTGATATCGCAATCGCCTGTAATATTCTCTAATACCACATCCGAGGAAGCACTTTTAATCAATGTTTGATTATCAATATCCGAGACAAATATATCCGCTGAGGCGGCTTGTATTTCGAGGTTAATCCCTTTCGGGAGTTTAATTTTTAGCATTATATCAAGACCATCTTTATCGGTATCATTAAATAGCTTTTTAAAAATGCTGCGTTTGCGGCTATGGCGAGGAAGTTCTATATTAACCTGCGCTGTCGAATTATCAACTTGAAAGTCAAATATGATTTCTCCGGACATCTCTTTGGCATCGCCTTCATCATCGCAATAGAAAGTCTTTCTAAAATCAGCATATATATTATTATCAGAGGATTGTTCAATTTCAATAATGCCAACAGGGCAATCAATCACAATATTTCTAATTGCCTCCGCTGATTTAATCGATGATTCTTCAAATTCCCACTGGGCAGAAGAGCTTACAGTTAAAATTAAAAAGATAACTAAAATGTTTTTCATGGCAGCCTCCATAATTATCTTATCGCTTTCAATTTTTTCTTTAATAACTCACGGGCTCGAAATATACGGGCTTTAACTGTTCCAACCGGCACGTGAAGAATTTCAGCGATTTGCTCGTATGTTTTATCCTCTTGATGACGCATTACGATAACCTGCTTATATTTTTCGGGCAGAGAGTTTATTGCCTCGGTTATAGAAATCCGCTTTTGTTTGTTTGAGAGATCCTTTTCGGGATGATAAGACATATCGGCAACTTCAATACTAATATATCCATCTTTGGTGTTTATGGGCTGATCAAGAGAAAAAGTTTGTATTTTTCTTTTCCGAATGTGGTCAATCGATGAATTAGCGGCAATTTTATATAGCCAGGTTGTAAACCGATAACTTGGGTTATATGATTTCAAAGAGCCAAAAGCTTTAATAAAGGTTTCTTGGACCAGATCCTGCGCTTCCTCTTCATTGCGCACTATTTTGACAATAATATGAAATATTGCCCGTTGGTGCGACTCAAACAGAATCCGGTAGGCTTTCTGGTCGCCAGTTAAAGCTTTATTAATCAGAATCTCTTCCGATTTAGAAACCAGAACTACTCCTTGTTGGATTACGGCATTTTAACCTGAAAGTTGCAAACTCTGACTATCATTAAAACAATATATAATAAGATAAGCTTAATGATAATTCAAATAGATTTTATAATATTAACGGCAATTTGTAAAAATATTAGCAGCTATTGTCTTTGGCAAGATAATAATCGGCAGAAAAGCACAATAAACCTAATAGGCAATATTTATATAACACAAATTGAATTAATTAATAATCGGGAAAGAGCGAAATTGTTTATCCGGAAAAGCCCAGTATTTTTTCCAAAAGGTCTTTAATTTCATTAACCTTAAAAGGTTTATTTAAAAAACCGTCAGCTTTTTGAGATACAAGAAGGTTTTGAGTTTCGCCAACCGAATAACCGGTTATAATTACTACAGGCAAATTAGGATGATTGCTTTTAATAGCTTTTAATAGGTCAATGCCATCCATTTTGGGCATCCTCAAATCGGTAAAGACCATTGCATAATCACCTTGTTTCAGTTTATCTAAAGCATCCTGGCCATCTTCGGCTAAATTGCCTTTATACTCAAAAATCTCAAGAATATCAGATAACAATATAGACATATTAGGATTGTCATCGACGATTAACACTTTTCTTGATGAACTTTTAGTCATAGCATTACCTCATTCTATAATTCGGCATTTATACGATTCATTTTAGCGGCAATGTCAAAAAAATCAAATTATTATAGTAAGTCAATTATGGTGAAACACCGGATTATTGCATTATATCCCAGAAGTGATGATATCTAAACTCATCGATAGGATAAGTAAATTGTTTTAGCCAATTTTAAACATTTCAACTGTAAAATATGAGGCTAAATCCGCTAAAATCTATATATCGCTTTGAAACCAAATGTTCTTTGCTTGGAGTTGTAATCCGGTTGGATAGCAATATTTCTTTTATCGTGAATCTTTAAAACCGCTTTTGTTATAACAGTACCGTAAACAACTCCGTATAATACATCCGAGGGCCAGTGAGTATTAACATGCACTCGGTTAAAACCAACACTGGCGGCTATAGTATAGCTGATGATTGTTACCGGCAAGAAGTTAGCATGATGGGAGATTATAGTCGCTATTTGGAACATATTCGAGGTATGCCCCGAAAAGAATGAAACTCCATCGTTGAATTTGAAAAATCTCGGTCCCTTATTCCGTGAGGGCAGATTTCTACCGATTGTTTTTGACGCTATATTTTTTATGCCGCCGGCGATGCACCAGGATTCAAGAATCTGCGCTGATATTGTCTGAAGCGGCTTGATTCTAAAATTATAGCCAACTCCAAGCCCCGCGAAATAATAGTAAAGCCAATCCTGCGTATTGCCGTATTTGTCTAATGTTTTTCCCAAGTCGGCAAATGGCTTATACCAGTCGTCATTTGTTCGTTCCTGAAGATCGTCTAAGATTGCCTGGTCATACATATAAATGACACCGGCGGTTATAAGAAAACCGCCAAACCAATAAGCATCCTTGCGATTCATACGCAAGAGGGAAGTGTGATAGAGGGGCATTATTCGAGATTTTCTCTATTTTGCGATTCATACGCAATGGGGATGTGTATATCTCTTTGGCATCCGAATAAAAATATTTGCCTTCATTATAGATATCAGAAAATATGCCGCCTTGTTTCTTGTTAGCGTTTGCGATATCATCAAATAATATAACCTTCGCATTCGGTTTATTAATGCTTTGAAAGCAATGCGGATTATTATTTATAAACCGGCGGCTTTGCTGATTCAAATTGAACTGATTGTTTATAAAGCTTGGCGTTTGTCCTAATGCATTTATATTAATAGAGAGCGCGAATAGAAAAAGTGATATTCCAGTTCTCGCAATCATAAAGCCCCTTTAGGGAAATTAAGCAGCGTCATCTTTTATCAAGGCGATTCTTGCCGCGTTATGACATTCGTAAAAGTTATTATAAACCAACTCGCGCCATCAAACTATGCAGCCTTTTTACCATCGTTTTTAATATTCCCTGAGTTATTCTCACATTATCAGCCAACAACTCGATAAAGTCTTCTCTATATATTCTCAATATCCGGCTGTCCTTAATCACAACAGCAGTAACTACTCTGGCTTCATCATCAAATAAAGCCCATGTGCCGAACACATCCTTATGGCGCGCTTTCATCACCTCATGCTCATCACGGGAAAGCCTGATTTTATCCCCAATAACAATATACATGGCATCCGGAAAATCACCTTCTTTGAAAATCGTCTTATCCGCTTTCAGTTCCACTTCATCGGTAATTGCCGCTATATAAGCTAAATCCTCGGTGGCTGTGTATTTGAAAATATCCACTTCTTGAAGAAATATTACTTTTTCGATAGTCGCAAGCATCAGGTTCTCCCGGCCGCAATAGTTTAATGTATAAAACCAGTTTTTGCAGTAGGCGTGCTGGTTTCCTTAAGGCCTTCATATGGGGTTGCTTAGGGTATCTT
>JAGGSN010000232.1 GCA_021159005.1 Candidatus Zixiibacteriota bacterium
GTATCAAAATACAGGAGTTTAAACGTGAAGATTCCTGAAAATGAATTATTCAGCAAGCCCTAAATATTAATGCAAAATGCACAGGATTTGAGAATATAAATTGGTAGCCCACCTAACAGGTGAGTTTAAAAATTGGGTGCCCCATCCCCCGCCTCAAGCGGGGGTGGGATGCCTTTATAAAAGTGCCAATGAGGTAACCCACTCCCGCTTTGGCCGGGAGTGGGGCACCCGGCAGAATCGCCAATCTTTTGAAATGCATATGTGTAGTTATACGCTTTAAGAAATGCGAGATTCCCTTTATTATCCTTAACCTTATAACAGGATGAGAAATAACCGGAACTATCCTCTTTTGTTCTTTGCCTCTTTTTAATTACATGCCATTTACCAACATGTTTCCCTTCAAGTCGTGAAGCTAATGATCCATCTAACATTCTTAACCCCTTAATGATTAATCAAATTTGGTTAATACGTATCTTATTCCGCCTCCGGAAAAAAATTCAACTGATCTTTTTCAATATTTTTATTCTCATTTCCTTGCCGATATTTCAAAATGATTTTACCATGGAATATTAATATATACAATATCCCATCCCTTGACTGTTCCCCTATATCTTCCCATAAGGATAAAACACAAACAGCAAAATCGCAATAACAAACATCACCCACACGCCGCCGTTTAGCTCATCACGCTTGCCGGCGCATACCTTGAACAGCGGATACAACACAAAACCCGCCGCCATGCCGAAACCGATATTGTAGGTGAAACTCATCAGGGCAATTGTCGCCGCCGAAGGGAACAGCTCGGAGTAATCGTTAAAATGTATATCCTTGATAGGGGACAGCATCAGAAAGCCAACCACTATCAGCGCCGCGCCATAAGCCGCGGGCGGCACCGATACGAATATCGGGGAGAGAAACAGGCACAGGCAAAACATGATGGTTGTAACAAGCGAGGCAAACCCGCTTTTAGCGCCCGCCTCGATGCCGGTGGATGATTCGATAAACGTGCCGGTTGTGGAGGTGCCCGCCAGCGACCCGGCAACAGTAGCCACGGCATCCGCCATCATCGGCTTTTCGATTTCGGGCAGGTTGTAGTTCTCATCCAGAAGCCCGGCGCGCGCGGATACGCCTATAAGCGTGCCCATAGTGTCTACGAAATCGAGGATAAACACCACGAGAATCACCGACAAAAAATCCGGCGATAAGGCGCCCAGTATATCGATTTTGAAAAGCACCGGCGAGACAGAGGGGGGCAGCGATACCAACTCGGATGGCATCGGCGCGGCTTTGACGATAAACGCCAGGATAGTAGTTGTCAGCATGCCTATAAGTATGGCGCCCGGTACTTTTCGAATCATCAGAATGCAAATGATGATAACGCAGACAATCGCCAGTATTGGACTGGCTGAGGACAACTGGCCAACTTTCACCGGCGCCGCCTCGATGCCAAGCCGTATGATGCCGGTCTCATTCAAGCCGATAAACATTATGAAGAAGCCGATGCCCACGGCAAAACTCTGCTTTAGGGCAAGAGGAATGGCGTTGACAAGCCAGCTTCTTATTCTAAGCGCGGTGATTATTACAAAGATTACGCCCCCGATAAAAACGGCGCCAAGCGCTTTCTCCCAGTTATAGCCCATCCCAAGGCAAACAGTGAAAGCTATAAACGCATTTTCGCCCATATATGGGGCAATCGCAAACGGACGCTTAGCGTATAAAGCCATAATCAGAGTTCCGATAATGGCGGCGATTATAGTGCCGGTTATGCAGGCATCTCTGGGTATCCCGGCATTAGCCAAGATAGCCGGATTGACTATGATGATATACGCCATGGCGAAGAAAGTTGTCAGGCCGCCGAGTATTTCGTTTTTATATGTTGTGCCAAGCTTATCGAATTCGAAAAACTTTTTCATAATATCTCCCTTACACCATATTTATGTAAGATTCTTTATCCTTAATTAAAATTTTAAGGGATGGTAATGATGTTTACAAGCGTTTTTAATTGGAATTTTAGCTATCTATAATTTGCAATCACGACGCGGGGTAGAGTCCGCCGCGGCGGAGTAGCTCGCTGGCATTAATACTCACAAAATTATTGATTCATTAATAATAACTATTTAAAACTTGACTTTCAGTTTTAGCTATCTATATTTGCAATCACGACGCGGGGTAGAGTCCGCCGCGGCGGAGTAGCTCGCTGGCATTAATACTCACAAAATTATTGATTCATTAATAATAACTATTTAAAACTTGACTTTCAGTTTTAGCTATCTATATTTGCAATCACGACGCGGGGTAGAGTCCGCCGCGGCGGAGTAGCTCGCTGGCATTAATACTCACAAAATTATTGATTCATTAATAATAACTATTTAAAACTTGACTTTCAGTTTTAACTATTTATATTTGCAATCACGACGCGGGGTAGAGCAGTCTGGTAGCTCGTCGGGCTCATAACCCGGAGGTCAGAGGTTCGAATCCTCTCCCCGCTACTTAATTATGTTTTACGTATATGTAATAAAATCAGACAACGGAAAGCAATATACCGGTCAAACATCTGATATAAAGCGCAGATTGGATGAGCATAATTCCGGTCTATGCAAATCTACAAAAATTGGCGCGAACTGGAAAGTAGTACATCTTGAAAAGTTCCCAAACCGCAGTGAGGCGATGAAACGTGAAAAATGGTTGAAATCCGGTTGGGGGCGCAAGTTTATCAAAGAAATGACACAGGGGTAGAGTCCGCCATTGGCGGAGCAGCTCGTCGGGCTCATAATCCGCCTCAGGCGGATTCGAATCCTCTCCCCGCTACTTAATTATGTTTTACGTATATGTAATAAAATCAGACAACGGAAAGCAATATACCGGTCAAACATCTGATATAAAGCGCAGATTGGATGAGCATAATTCCGGTCTATGCAAATCTACAAAAATTGGCGCGAACTGGAAAGTAGTACATCTTGAAAAGTTCCCAAACCGCAGTGAGGCGATGAAACGTGAAAAATGGTTGAAATCCGGTTGGGGGCGCAAGTTTATCAAAGAAATGACACAGGGGTAGAGTCCGCCATTGGCGGAGCAGCTCGTCGGGCTCATAATCCGCCTCAGGCGGATTCGAATCCTCTCCCCGCTACTTAATTATGTTTTACGTATATGTAATAAAATCAGACAACGGAAAGCAATATACCGGTCAAACTGTATTAACATATTTCCTTGTTTTTTACTCATATCAACTCCTTTAGTGCTATCTCACGGCCGCAGAGAATATCTGCGAACGAGAGTTGTTCGCAATAAAATTACTCTTTATCCGGATTCTCCTTTTTTGAATTCTCCGGGCTTTTGAAATCAGCAGGTATTGGCGTAGATTGAAATAGAAGTTCGTGGGAGCGGCGACAATCATTGATATAATCATTGGCTGCACATACATATTCATATGCTTTGGCGTATGTGTTCTCCTCTTCAGCTTTTTTTCTGAGACTCTTTAACCGTGATAGAATAAATTGGCCGTATATTTCAATATCAATGAAAGGCATACGGTCGATTTCAAATACCGCGTTTGCTGGCTCAATCAGTGTCAAAATCTCTTTATCGAACTCGCTGCCATTAAAGCAGCCCATGCAGGTATATAAATGAATGAGTTTATTTTCTTTTGAGTTTACCATTTATTTTCTCCAATTTTTAGCCCTTTAGCCACTTCTCGGCGGCTAAAGGGGTTAATAGTTAATGGTTATTCTTTTGAGGATTCACCTTCAATTGAATGATATTCAGCTTCTAAAAAGCAGCTGTTTTCCTCAAGTAATTTTTTACAAAACAGATAACTGAATTCAAGGGTATCCTCAACAGATTTTGACTTAGCTGCCAAATTGAAACGACGACCTGATTCATCTATATCGTACAAGCTGATGCGGAAAGTATATTGACACTCATTTGGCGTTTGGATTAATTTTTCCTTATCCAAATTATCAATTATGTTCCAATTAAAATAGTAGTCAAAATAGGGGATCAAATCAGAGCTGCTCAGCCACTTGCGGAGTGTATGTTTTTTACCAGAGCCTACATTACAGCCATCGAGTTTTTTCGGTACGACGAAAGCTATATAATCGTCGGCAGCCAGCCTGTTTAATAAATTCAGAGTTATTATATAATTTCACTACTGTCCAGCCTTTTGCATAGAATTCTTTAAATATTATCCAACAAGCGAAACTTGCTTGATTCGCA
>JAGGSN010000233.1 GCA_021159005.1 Candidatus Zixiibacteriota bacterium
TCATTCGGTCGCTCCTTTGTTCCGGGCGTCAGGATGTCGCTCCTTTCATCCTGACACATAACTAATCGGGTTAGCTAAAAAAATAACAGTGATTTTAGCGCTCCCCCCAGGCGCTAAGACCACTGCTAATTTATTACTAAAGCCTGCTTCTCTTAAAACTTTGCTTTATCTCTCAGAATGTCCGCCTTGGGCGGACGCCACAAGCTGGCTACATCCTGAGGGGTTTTGAACACTGAAATATTATCAGAATAAGTTTTATAAAAGCTGCATGACTATAATAGGTGTTTATAATCATCTGTCAATACGGGGATAATGCCTAAAATATGCGTATATAATAATAAGCAGTGCTATCTCTGAAGATAAGTAGCTAAGTTTATGTTCTTATTAGTGATACCAAGTTTTTTCCGTATAATTTCACGATGTTTCTGAACCGTTGCTATACTAATATTTAATGCTGTCGCGATGTCTTTTGAGATAGTTCCGTTTTTAATCATACTACATATTTCAACCTCGCGCGGCGAAAGTTTTGAATATATATGCTGAATTTCGCCTGACGAGTTTGCTAAAGATTGGAGACAATTATGTACGATATTGTAAAATATCTTATTTACCTTGCCGTCCGCATTTATCATCTTGCTCAATGCCGGCATAAGCGTACTATCGATCTCATCCCTAACCAGATTCTTAATCTCCATTTTTTCTTCTTCGATATGAGCCAAAACTTCACGGAGAGCTATGTTTTTTTCCTGAAGCGCCCGGCGTTCAGTTTTCAATAAGTTCAAACTCTGTATTTCATGAACTTTCTTGCTGACTATTTCAACAATTTCCTGAAGAAAAGCGGCTTCATCGGAAGTTGGCCTTTTACCGTTAAAGGGTGTATCGACAGACAGCCAGCCCTCTGGTTTTTTGGGTGAGGATAATATCGGGGCAAAGAATTCATCCCCAGTTTTCCAGGCTAATTCATTGTCAGTAAAATTTTCTTCCTGAGGAATCGTCCTTTCGACATATTCAGCAAGCAATCCTGATTCCACCGGAATAAAATACGAATGATTAATTTTAAATTTCTTCTGAGTCATCTTAAAAGTCATCTCATCGCTGGGCGCCGGGTTATTCATAACAGCCCTGACAGTATTATCATCCAAACCAAACTGACCGAAATGAATTATCTCCTTTTCCCTGTTATGCATAGTTAGAACAGAGCGTTTATATAATCTGGCATTGTAAATTGACCGACAGCCAAACGAAAGACAGTCATTGATATTATTTGCTCGGCGAAGATTATCCAATAGCTTGGTTACGGCTCTTTCCTTGAACTCGCGAAGTTTTAATTCGGTGATTTCGCTGGCAATATGCAAGGCTTTTGGAATATCTCCATTGGCAGGATAAATAGGATGTATGTTTATTATAAACCATCTTTCCTGACCTTCGATAACCATTTTCAATGTAAAAGTAAGTTTTTTACCTAAATCGATTGTTTTTTTAGTATTATTATAGCGCAAATCGGCGAATTTTTTTGGGAAAATATCCCAATATGATTTGCCAATGTAATCATCTGGTTTGCCGCCTATTAAACTTGCGGTTAATTTGTTCATCGTTAGGTAAACGCCATTTTCGTCTACTGAAAAAATTGGCTGTCCGGCATTTTCTATCAAAAGACGGTATTTTTCCTCGCTGGCTTTAAGCGTTTCCTCGACAAGTTTACGATCAGTTATATCTGTTCCAATATGAATAGCATGTGGAGTATCTCCATTGTCAGGGTAAACCGGGTAAACATTGGTCGTAAACCATCTCTCAATCCCCTGAAAGCTCATCTTAGATGTATAAGTAATCGTATTGCCCGAATCAATCGCCTTTTTAGTTCTGGCGTAGCGTTTGTCGGCAAAATCTTTAGGAAAAACATCCCATAACGATTTACCAAGATAATCATCAAGTTTTCCACCGGTAACTTCGATGGTATTCTCATTTATCATAAGGAATACGCCATTTTTATCAATCGAAAAAATAGGTTGTCCCGAATTTTCAACTAAGTGCCTGTATTTTTCCTCGCTGGCTTTAAGCATTTCCTTGGCTTGCTTGCGGTTGGTAATATCCTGACCTACTGCTATAGCGGTTATTTCATTAGGACCCGAGTGGAAAATAGCCGAGTTTGACCAGAGAATTGTTTTGGTTTCACCGGTTTTAGTTACTAATGGTCCCTCATATTTATCCCTTGGGTGTTTTTTAACCCATAAAGCAAAATCTTTTATCTTATGGTGATGGTGAAATTCAGGAAGGAATATATCAGGCCAATATTTGCCAATAACTTCTTCACGTTTATAGCCGGTTAGTTTTTCAATCTCTTTGTTAAAAACGATTATCCGGGCGTCTTTATCAAGACACACAATCAAGCTGTTGGCGGTATCAAGCAATGAGCTGATGAATTCACGTTCGTTTTGTAATTCCTGCTCAGCGATTTTCTCCTCGGTAATATCATTAATAAATCCGAGGCTTGCCGGTTTGCCCTCCCATGTGATTAACGTTGTGCTAATTTCCAGCCATTGAATGCTGCCATTTTTATTAGTAAATCTGAAAGAATATTTTAAAGGCTTATCCATGCCTTTAACTCTTTTGGCAAAATTCTCAATTATCATTTTTTTGTCATCAGGATGGAAATAATTAATAAACTTTTTGGGAAACATCTCTGATTTTGAATAACCGGAAAGCTCAAAAGTGCGGGGATTAGCATATTTAAGTTCATTATTTTGAAAAACGATAATAGCTTCATTGGCATTTTCAACTACTAAGCGGTACTTCTCTTCAAGCTTATGCAGTTCATGTTCAGTTTGAAGCCGGCAGATTGCGCTGCTTACTTGAGCAGCAATAGTCTCAAGCGCTCTTTTAATCGAATCTGGTATATCTTGATGAACATGCGAAGATACATTGAAGCAGGCAATAACCTCCCCTTCATGGACTAATGGGATTATAGATATATGCTTTAATTTTTCTTTGTTTCGCGAATCAGCGAGAGGCAGATTTAATGATGAATAAAGCGAATATACGGGTTTGCCCGCCATAACTAAGCGAACTTGAGGAGAATCCGGTTCATAATAACCGGCAAGTTTTACAAATTCTTTCGAAAGCCCTCTATGCGTAATTAAATTTAAACCCTTGTTTTCAGTAACGAGATATATTCCGCATGACTTCATGTCTGAAATCTTTATTATATAATCGAGGCATAATTCGAGAGCTTCATTAAGGCTGGAAACAGCGCTTAAGGCAACATTTAAATTGTGTTGAGCGCTAACTATTTTCTCGGTCTGTTTTGTTTCCGTGATATCAATTGCCGTGGTAGCAAAATAAAGAGGCTTCTGAGTGTCATCCGTTATTACCACGCCGTTCATCAACATCGGGAATACATGTCCATCCCGATGAGTATGCCAAACCTCAAGGTTAGTATAACTGCCGTTTTTAAGTAAACCTCGATTAATCTCTAATACTTTTGGTAATTGCTTCTCGTTATGAAATGTTGACAAATTCTTACCTATTATTTCATCATATGTATAACCATGAATGCCGGCAAAATATTCGTTAATATACGTAATATTGCCGTAAGGGT
Organism: Candidatus Zixiibacteriota bacterium; assembly: GCA_021159005.1. Classification (NCBI taxonomy): domain Bacteria; kingdom Pseudomonadati; phylum Candidatus Zixiibacteriota; species Candidatus Zixiibacteriota bacterium. Next base: position 3,596 of record JAGGSN010000233.1, read on the forward strand.
CAGACATAGCTATGCCATAATTTGCCTTATCAGTAATAGTTTTAAACTTGATTAACTCTTTTTCAGCTTTTTTTCGATCGGATATATTATGGTAGATGCCTTGAATCGCTTTCTGCCCGTTATATGATAGGTATGATACAAATACTTCTAAATGTATTTCCTTACCGTCTCTGGAAATAGCAGTATATTCATAATGTTCGGGAACTTTCTCGCCTCGTTTAATTTTATTCAGACGGTTTTTCATAAAAGATATGCTTGATGGAGCAACCAGACACATCATATCAAAATCAGGGGAGCATATCTCCGTCTCCGGCCAGCCAAACATCTCGATAAACTTGCGGTTAACAAATTTGAATCTGTTATTTGCTATTATATAAACAGCGTCAATAGATTTTTCAATAAGAGAGCGATATTTCTCCTCGCTTTCCCGTAAAGCTTTTATTGTTTTGTTACAGTTTGTTATAATCTCGTAATAACATAATATGTACTGGCAATTATCAAGATTGATTATATCAGAAGTCAATATGAATAGATGCTCTCCATCGGTTTTAGTTTTTAACCGCACCTTTATTTTATTAAGCGGCTTGCGTTCCCTGAATATATTAAAATCCAGCCCATCTTCATTTAGCTGTTGATATAAGCCAAGTTCAAAAGCGGTACTGCCGATAATTTCATCGCGGCTGCAGCCGAAAATATCTAAGAAACTATCGCTTACCTCAATAAATTTACTATCAGTAAGGTTTGTAATAGAAACAGGCAGAGGGCTAAGCCTCAGCGATTTAACAAGGGGATTGCCAACAGCGGCGCGCGCCAATGATGCTAAAGACGAATTGCCAGATTTGCTTATTGTCTGCCTTTGACCGTTTTTGATGTTGTTTTTGCGACGGTTATTCATTGAGGAATCTGTTTTGATTTATAATTTATGTTGAGCTTCATGTTTGCGCTCTGTCCGAATGATTATTTCCCTCGATTTAGTATTAATAGCCATATCGAGAGATTATACAGGTTGAAATAGAGTATTATTCCATGTTAATAAATTTTCGGTATTTAAACAACCTGCTGCTTTAAATCTAAGATAGATATTAGTTGTAAGTTGTCAAGTTGTTTTTTATCAGTAACTTCCCTGTTTTTTTATTCAATCGCAGGTCGGGTTCTCTGCCTAAGGGCGGATAACTAACGCGAACGAGCGGACTTAGTCCTTTACTCAATCCGACAATTTTTGTTACAATATAAATTCTCACTACTGTCCGGCTTTTTTTATAGAGTTCTTAAAATAATACCCCAACAATCGAAACTTGCTTATTTCATAACCCAT
>JAGGSN010000234.1 GCA_021159005.1 Candidatus Zixiibacteriota bacterium
TGGGAATGACATCATTATAGCATCCGCCTAAGGCGGACAAAAGGCCGGACAGTAGTGATGTAAATTCTAAGCTAACAACAATAGTGAAATTCTACTCCAACCACTTAGCCAGCCAATCAAACTGCACCTGGTAGAGATACCTCAAGTTGTGTAATTTACTTACGCTGTGTCCCTCATCCGGGAAATACAATAATTGCGAGGGTATGCTCATTGTTTGAAGCGCAGTGAACATCATCAACCCCTGACTGACATCGACCCGGTAGTCTTTCTGGCCATGCACAACTAAGGTTGGGGTTTTGAAATTGTGAACATATTCGGAGGGGGAAAACTTGAGATGCGTTTCTTTGTCCAGCCATGGCGGGCCGCCGAATTCCCAGTTGGGAAACCATAATTCATCGGTGGAATAGTAATCGCTTATCATATCGAATATGCCATCCATGCTGATAAGACAATCAAAACGGTCGGTTTGCCCGGCCATCCAGTTGACCATATAGCCGCCATATGAACGTCCCAGAGCCGCCAGTTTTTCAGAATCGATATAGGGATGCTTTTCTATCAGGTAGTCAATTCCCATTATCAGGTCTTGATAGGGCTTGCCGCCCCAATCGCCGGTAACAGCATCGGCAAAAGATTGGCCATAGCCGCGGCTGCCATGAGGGTCTATCTGAGCGACAACATACCCCTGCGCCGCCGTAAGCTGAGTATTCCAGCCGTAATAATTAAAATCAGCTAGCCAGCACCACTGTGGGCCGCCATGAATCAACAGGACAAGCGGGTATTTTATGGTGGGGTCAAAATCCGGCGGCAATGTTAACAGGCCATGGATACTGTCGCCATCCGCGCCGGCAAACCAGAAATCCTCAGCCGAGATAATCTTCAGATTTGACAATAGACTGTCGCTGAAAAAAGTCAGACGGGTTTGGGTATCGGTTTTACTATTATATTCGTAAATCTCATAAGGCTGCGTGGTTGTAGATTTGATATAGTAAAGATAATTGCCATTGCCTGATATTTGCAAACACCAGCAGACAGCATCATCGACAAGAGTATTTATAGTCTGATTTTTAACTGTTAGTCTATATATCTTGCTTTTGCCTTTATCGATAGCGGTAAAGTAGATATATTTGGAATAAGGTCCCCAGATAAATTCCCCTATTGATCTGTCAAAATCGGCAGTCAGGTTGATAATTTCCTTTGATACCCGATTATACGACATAAGATTATATTGGTCAGATTCGAATTCAGCCCGTCCCATTGACTTGTAAGCGATGAAGCGTCCATTTGGTGAATAGCTTGGCGAGTTGTCATTTCCCAAGCCGGTTGAAATACGAGTTAGATGCTTGCTTTTTTTAGACAATGTAAAAATATCATTATTGGTGCTAACCGCAACAACGGTGTCGGTGTTCATGGAAAAACATATCTCGCTGCCGTCAAGCGAGAAACAGTAATCATCCCGGGGCGCTAATGCCTTGGGCGGCGCGTCCTTGTCGAACGGCGTGATATCCTCATAATCATCGTTTTGGATATCATGGAGAATTATATGATTTCGTTTGCCGTTAGCCCAGTATTTGTAATGGCGGAAAAGGAGATTATCATACAGCTTAGCTTTAACATCAGTGTTTTCCATTTCCTTATCGCGTTTTTTATTGCAGTCATCATCCAAGCAGTCGGGATAAACTTTTGACTTGAATAACATGGATTTATTATCGCCCGACCATCTAAGCCCGCTGGCTCCGGTTGAAATATCAGTCAGACAAACAGCTTCCCCTCCAAAAGCCGGAATGAGCCATATTTGCGAGGAGTTGTTTTCGTTATTATTAACCGTGCGGCTTGATATAAAAGCGATATTTTCACCATCGGCAGACCATAAAGGATTAGAATCGTAACCGCTATTGGTAAATTTGACAGGCGCGCCGCCCTGAGTTGAAACTAACCAGAGGTTTGATATGGAGTTACCATTTTCAAGGTTATACTCAGCAACCTCGAATACAATATCCTTGCCATCCGGAGAAAGAGCGATACTCTCGATTTGCTTAAAACGATATAAATCGTCAAAGGTAATATGTCGTTGAGGTTCTGCAAATAAGGGGAGATTTATCATTATCAGCAGTATTAAGATTTTTCTGTTCATCGTTCAATCCTTTTATTTAAGTTTTACATAATTATATATTCTACTTTCTGATAATTTCAATCGGAAAATTGCGAAAAAATATGATTGGGATAAAAAGTATTTGTGTCGGAGGATATATATAATTATAATAAGGTTTTAATGGAGAGGTGGCCGAGCGGCTGAAGGCAGCTGCCTGCTAAGCAGTTAACGGGGCAACTCGTTCTAGGGTTCGAATCCCTACCTCTCCGTTTATTATTTTTTCTAACAAATTAACCCCTTGAAAGCAAAACAGTTATTGACAAATAGTTATCCGGTTTTGTATATTTCTAACAAATATCTAACAAGCCATTAATAAATGGCAAGCATTCAATTCAAGAAAAATAAAACCGGTAAGAAAACCTATTATGTGGTTGTCTCATACAATAGCAAACATAAATGGCTTAAAGCAGGCGCTCTTTCAGATGCAAAGAAACTGAAAAAGCAAATAGAATCCTTAGAAAAATCACAACAAATGGAAAAGCTTGGTTTAACAAACAGCACAATCCGTATTGATGAATTCTTTCAAAAATATGCTGATAATGTGAAATTGCACAATTCTCCTAATACTGTTAAAAGATATCTGTCGGTTTTAAACACTTTCTTAGTATTTCTAAAAATGTTTCATCCGGGCATTAAGCATCTTTCACAATTAAAAACCGAACATATTGAATCATATCAAAAACAACGGTTACAATCAATTGAGCTTAAAATAGAGGCTGATGGAGAAAAAAATGGCAATCATAATAATAAAAGATTGCCTTTGCCTCAAACAGTAAACTATGAAATCGGTGTATTGCGTTCTGCTTTTATCTGGGCATATGACAGAGAACATATAGCGTTTGTTCCTACAAAAAAAGTTAAGAAATTAAAACCAAAACCTACCAATAAAACTAAAATTCTTACTCCAAAAGAATGCAAGCTATTATTGAAAACCGCAAAGTCATTAGCTAAAACAGATAAAAGAATGAAAGTATATTTCAATGCCTTTCAATTTATTCTCAATACTGGTCTTAGATCTGGGGAGCTATGCAATTTAATGTGGAATAATGTTGATTTTGAAACTGGTTTAATAAAGATTCAGGAAAAACCTGGTTGGTCGCCTAAAACCTATGCTCGTGAATTCTATCTTAATGAAACATCACAGAAATTATTAAAATCTTTGCCTGATAGAGAAGGGTATATTTTCAAGGATATTTCTGGCAATAAACTTGATAATGACCATTTGAGAAGTGCTTTAATTAAAATAGCAAAGGCAACTGGTTTAAATGACTTTACTCGCGTTCATAATTTGCGTCATACTTTTAATAGTTTAATGCAGATGAATGGCGTTGATATAGCCACAATGGGAAAGATTCTCGGCCATAAAGACATTGAAACAACAATGATTTATACTCATCAGACAGGCGATCATTTGAAGAAATGTATTAATCAGATTAGTATTTGAGTGAATAGAAAAATATAAAAATATAATGAAACTATGATGGTTATGGAAACAGATATAAAAGACATAAAGTTAATAGATATCCAAAGGCTAAAAGACGATATAGACATGCTTATGTTCTGCCCCAGTTGAAAATTTAGTATTCAGCCATTATATTAGTCACCTAATGATGGAGGAATGACGATGTTCAAGAAACGGAACAATTTCACTGCGACAGAAAAGGTATCGATTCTGAGACGGCATTTGATTGACAAAACCGCAGTCTCAGATCTTTGCGAAGAGTATGGACTTCAGCCAACAGTGTTTTATCGTTGGCAGAAACAGTTCTTTGAAAATGGCGACAAGGCTTTCGAACGCAAAGTCACCAGAAAAGACAGACTGAAAGAAACAAAGATAAAAGCCTTAGAGGAAAAGCTTAACAAGAAGAACGAGGTATTGTCGGAGTTGATGGAGGAGCATGTTGCGTTAAAAAAAGAACTTGGGGAACTCTAAAAGCTGTCTGGGTTCCCCATGATATTCGCGATGAGGTAATTGATTTTGTCAACCATTGGCATATGCGTACGGGGATTGTCATAGCCTTATTTATTCTCTGGCTGGGTATCTCCACACCGAAGTTCTATAATTGGCGCAAACGCTACGGCAAAGTCAACGAGCACAACGGTCAGATTCCCCGCGACTTCTGGCTCTTAGACTCAATACTGTTCACTTAATGCTTGCAAATTAGGTAGAAGTATGATATTCTTTCGGA
>JAGGSN010000235.1 GCA_021159005.1 Candidatus Zixiibacteriota bacterium
GTACCGGAGCCAGTGGTCGAGCCGACCGCACCTACCCCCGAAGAAGCGAAAAAGTACCTAACCCTCGAAGAAGCGGTTGCGCGACACGAATCAGGACTACCGTGCTACATCAAATGCACACTGCCACTGTTTGCGATGATTCCGGGGCTGCCGTGGTCACCGGAGATGTGGGTACCGCCGTTCTGCGTGATAGCAACAAAACCATAAAGGTGTACAGAATGGTGATAATAATCAATAGGATAACGCGTGCTGGTGACATCGGGGAACCCGGGTACAGCGCGTATGGTGAGGAACTTCCATGTGAAAGGAAGTCCGGAAGACACGATAGTTGGCATGGCGCGACTCAAGACAAGTTGAGTGATTTGCTACCGTCATGTCTTATTACAAAATCCGTATTGGATTTCCTCACGCCATCCGAGCTCAATTCGGTGAGAACAAGAATACAGGGTGTAGTAGATAATAGTTATGTCAAATCAGAACGAGTGTGTGGATATTTCGGATGCGCAATAAGACACACTCTGAGTAGCAAGATATATCCACTTCCCGCTGCAGATCCATGTGAAGGCATCACATGCAAACCAAAATGTGTGGGTGTAGATCGCTACGAAACGGTCTGCGACGGGGGTGTATGCGTCAGAGGTAAGCTCATCGAAGCAAACTCGGAACAATGTGGATTCGTCTGCACAGAAGGCACGAAGCGTAGCAAAGAAACCTGCTGGGATGGCTCGACGATCTACAAAGAGATATGTCGTGGCAACAAGTGGGTATCAACAGGCGAGACGTGCCCGCCGATGCCGACACATGGAGCAAAGCGCAATCCAACCACCTGTTGGGACGGTTCTGTGATACACGCAGAGAAATTCGATGTAACACTGAAGCGGTGGATCCCGACTGGCGAGATATGTCCGACAAAACCCGAATGCATTCCCGGAGATAAGAAGGCGGGATACGTCTGTAAGAACGGTAAGTGGCAGGCAGTACCGGAGCCAACTGTACCGGAGCCAGTGGTCGAGCCGCCCACATCAGAGCCTGAAAACGGGGGAACGTGTTACATCAACTTCGATATTCCGTTACTGGATATGCTGCCAGGGCTGCCGTGCAAGTGGTGGCTTCTTCCGATACCTCCCGGATTCAAGAAAACAAATAAAAAGTAGGAGATCGACATGACAATAGAATATAAACTAACTCTGGGGACAGATATAGGAAATCCGAAAGTTGTATTATTATAAGGTAAAAACATGTCATCAGAAATACCAACACCAACGTTGTTGTATAAGTATAATAAGGTCACAAACTCGATAAGACCGATTGAATATACTACCATTCGTGCATGGAAGTGCCCTAAAGACTATGTTGCACTACGAATAGAATTCAATTTTAGACGGGCAACACGTGGATCTGTTAAATCGACGTATGGACGTATATACAAAAATGGGGTTGCCGTCGGAAAGGAATGGTCATACGATTTGGCATCACCATTTAGATATGTAAGCGAATATATTCCTGATTGGCGGGCTGGTGATACCGTTGAAATACGGTTGCGTACACCAGAAGGCGGCGGGGAAGTGCAGTCCAACGCATTGATTATTTATGGACCGTCTGAACCACAAAAAACAGAATGCAATTCAGGGGAAAAAAAAGCAGGAGCTGTCTGCGTAGATGGTAAGTGGCAGACAGCGCCGGAATCGATGATCGTGCCAGCACATGGAGAGAAGCGCAAGCCGACCACCTGTTGGGACGGTTCTGTGATACACGCAGAGAAATTCGATGTAACACTGAAGCGGTGGATCCCGACTGGCGAGATATGTCCGACAAAACCCGAATGCATTCCCGGAGATAAGAAGGCGGGATACGTCTGTAAGAACGGTAAGTGGCAGGCAGTACCGGAGCCAACTGTACCGGAGCCAGTGGTCGAGCCGACCGCACCTACCCCCGAAGAAGCGAAAAAGTACCTAACCCTCGAAGAAGCGGTTGCGCGACACGAATCAGGACTACCGTGCTACATCAAATGCACACTGCCACTGTTTGCGATGATTCCGGGGCTGCCGTGGTCACCGGAGATGTGGGTACCGCCGTTCTGCGTGATAGCAACAAAACCATAGGAACTACAAACAATGGCAACGAATATAACATCAGGAGTATACGCAACGAGATTTTCTACGCGTACCCGCGATGGAAAAAAGTACTACTGGGTGTATGGTTGGAGGCTCGGTAGGAAAGTATATCGGCGAAGCGCAACAGATTTCAACGGATCGTCAAAAAATCCACTGGAAACCATCAGATGGTGTGATTACATATCCGAATCTGCTTATAATAGTCTTTCCCACGAGATGAAAGAAGCGTTTAACGCCTCAAATCACAAAGTCGCTAAGGATGGCGCACTCATAGATATACCGATGGGCGAAGGCTACTTCATGCTTGGTCTGAAAAGTGATCTGGTTTACGATCCGGCACCGTCCCGGATATGCACAGAAGGCGCGAAGCGTGACAAAGAAACCTGCTGGAACAACTTGGTAATACATAAAGAGGTTTGCCGCGGCAACAAGTGGGTATCAACAGGCGAGACGTGCCCGCCGATGCCGGCACATGGAGCAAAGCGCAATCCAACCACCTGTTGGGACGGTTCTGTGATATACGCAGAGAAGTTCGACGCAACCCTGAAGCGATGGGTATCAACAGGCGAGACATGCCCACCAGAACCTGCAGCAGGAGAAAAACGCAATCCAACCACCTGCTGGGACGGTTCTGTGATACACGCAGAGAAATTCGATGTAACACTGAAGCGGTGGATCCCGACTGGCGAGATATGTCCGACAAAACCCGAATGCATTCCCGGAGATAAGAAGGCGGGATACGTCTGTAAGAACGGTAAGTGGCAGGCAGTACCGGAGCCAGTGGTCGAGCCGACCGCACCTACCCCCGAAGAAGCGAAAAAGTACCTAACCCTCGAAGAAGCGGTTGCGCGACACGAATCAGGACTACCGTGCTACATCAAATGCACACTGCCACTGTTTGCGATGATTCCGGGGCTGCCGTGGTCACCGGAGATGTGGGTGCCGCCATTCTGCGTGATAACGACGAAACCGTAGTTACAGGCAGTTCTCCGTAACCCACTTC
>JAGGSN010000236.1 GCA_021159005.1 Candidatus Zixiibacteriota bacterium
AAAATAGGTAACTGTCCCATAAGCGTTAACTTAAGGATTGACAATCAAGGGGAGATTTGATACATTTTAATGTATGGATATTCAAGAACATGTCTCGGAAGACTGGGAAACGCTTATCAACTTTCTGCCGGATGGATGGCGTCAGGAGGCGAAGAAAAAAGGCGCATTGAAGAGATGCAGGGAAATAAAGGATGCGGAGACGCTTTTGCATATCTTGATGATTCATCTGGCACAAGGGTACTCACTCAGGGAGACGGCGGTAAGGGTGAAACAAGCAGGATTTGCAAACATCTCAAGTGTGGGAATATTCAAGCGAATGAGGGCATCAGGCGAATGGCTTCGCTGGATGGCGGAGGGGTTGATGAAGCAGAACATCAAAATACCTGAACGCCCCAGCGGAAAGCTGCGCGTGAGGCTCGTTGACGGCACAACGGTAAGCGAACCCGGCAGCACTGGCAGCATATGGCGTATACATTATTCCCTTCAACTTAAGCCGCTTCTATGTGATTATTTCAAGGTGACAGATAACCATGTAGGGGAAACCTTCAAATTGGTCCCCATTGAGAAGGGTGATTTGCTTGTCGGCGACCGCGCATATTCGAATGCGAGAAGCGTGGCGCATGTTTTGGATAATGGCGGAGAAGTGCTTGTACGAATGAAAGTGATCAGTTTCGTTCTGCGCAGCGCCAACGGGAAGAGTTTTAAACTGTTATCGCGACTGAAAAAGCTGCGAGTGGGATGCATTGGCGAATGGACTGTGCACGTTGTTGGAGATAACGGAAGAATGATTCCCGGAAGGATCTGCGCGTTGAGACGCAGTAAAGCGGCAATCGAGATGGAACTGAAACGCATCCACAGGAACAGCGCGCGTCACGGGCGAATCCCCGGACGCAAGGCACTGGAAGTCGCAAAGTATTCGTGCGTCTTCACAACGGTGGACCAATCCGTTCTTTCCGCCACAGACGTTATGGAATTGTACAGGGCACGATGGCAGGTGGAACTCGCCTTCAAGAGGCTAAAGACACTTCTGAACTTTGGGCATCTCCCCAAGCACGACGAGGAGAGCGCCAAGGCATGGCTGTTCGGAAAACTTCTGATAGGACTTCTTGCCGATAACATCATAGAAAAAGCCAATTCTATTTCCCCCTGGGGCTACATCAAAATCTTGGAAAAAGAGAAAACTGCGTCAGTGTGTGGATAGCCGATGGAGAGAAACACTGTTTATTTTGCACGAAATACAATCGGCGGTTGACTTGAAAATGGGATTGTCTTTTTCGCTTGCCAATTGGAAGGATATTCGGGAAGGACTTCGCGAACCGCCAAGAAAAAGAATGTATCAACACAAGTACCTGGATGATGTAATTGAAGCGTACGATAACTTCCGCTAAGTTAACGCTTAAGGGGCTCTGTCCCCTATTTTATACAAAACCCCCCGAATTTACCGGGGGGGTTGACTTTTTTGAAAGGTTTACATATACCTTTCCATTATCACAAACTCCTTTTGTTAAACTGAACTTTCATCATCTTTCGTGTTATGTCCTTTCCCGATAGTGATCTTTCTCGGTTTTGCCTCGGATTTCTTCGGCAGTGAAATCGTTAGAACACCATCAGCAAAGTCAGCAGATGCATCCTCGACCTTAACGTTGTTCGGGAGCGTAAATGCACGATCGAATGAACCATAATACCTTTCAATACGATGATAGTTCTTGGATTCGTCATCTTTCTCAAACTTCAGCTCCCCTTTGATTGAAAGGATGTTGTTTTCGATTGTAACATCCACATCCTCCTTTTTCATCCCGGGAATTTCAGCTTCGAAAACCAGGGAATCTGTGTTTTCGTGAACATTAACGCGCGGATACCATGATGATCTCCGGGTAATCTCCGGATTTGAGAACATCCGTCTTGGTACTAGCGAGAACATGTTCTCGAAATCTTCATTGAAGAACTCATCCCAGAAGTTCTTCGTTTTAGTTGGTTGTCGTTTGATTATACTTGTCATAGTGAACCTCCG
>JAGGSN010000237.1 GCA_021159005.1 Candidatus Zixiibacteriota bacterium
AAGTAGTATCCCAGACTAACGGCATATAGTATTCATCAATCGCCTTGATGTAGGGAACGATATCATTTTTAAATTCTAAAAATAAATCTTCTTTAAGGGGTGGATTATCATTACCAGCAGCTGTTGTATCATATAATCCAGCCCAACCTGTCCAACCGCCTGATGTATCATCCTCCACATATCTCCAAGAACTGCCATGTTTCCAATAAAACATTCCATCCGGGGTCATAACATAAACCCATAAAGGTTTCGCAAGATAATTCCGATGCCGTAGGCCATCTAAAGAAAAATCCTTCACTAATATTGCTGCGACCGGCCATACTCTGAGCCACATAGAACCAATCTTTATTGTATTCATTAGCAAGTTCTCTTGTCGAATCGGCAAATACCTCAATTTTTTGTAATGCTAATTGAAGACCTTGGTAATTACCTCCCTGGACATCACCTGTATATCGGGTTTCTATATCAGTTTGACTGCCATAAAATGGATACATAATTACATTCAATTGTTCAGGATCAATGATCTCTAAATATGTTTGGGCAGACTGACAAACGCCCCAAGCAAAACAAGATGTGCCAAATATGCTTTGACCAAAGGCAGTATCGGTTACGGCTCGAATAAGAGAATCAGCATAGCGGTAACTTAAGAATAACGCCGGCGGCGGCTCATCGCGAAGCTCCCAGGCGTACACGGTATCGGGATGCCCCCAAGATTGACAGACGTAACCGGCAATCTGGTTATCATACCAATGTTCTTCAACTAAGAGACGACCTGTCTCATTGTAAACTTTCAAATAATCTATCTTTAAAGTGCAAAGGTTCGTGGTCGTTACCTGATATTTAACTACATCATTAGGCATTACAAGAGAATCTGTAAGCATATATTCGCAAGGATTCTCGATGAAAAAAGTGTCGGCTATAATCGGGAAAGAATCTTGAGGACTTTCGCCCCAGCCAACAAAAACATTCAGAAATCCAAGCGTATCTCCGGAGTTAATATCAGCAGTATCAACCCATAATTTTAGTTTAATATAATAGTTAACTACAACATCACTTGTATTCCTTTGAGGCTGTTTGTACTTGAGATCGTCTAATACGATATCGATCGAACCGGGATTGGCCGTGTCCGGATCAACTACCCAATAGATTGAATCGGCGCCTGACCCGGCCCCGCCAATTAGCTGATCAAATTTTATCTCTAAATCCTGTTCCTCCGCTTCCCATTGGGCATAATGAGCCTTATGAATAACATATGTTTGCCATGGACGGAATGTATTGGCTATTGGCCACATACCGGCTCGTTTTATAGCCCTGACATTATCGGCGTTTATACCTGCAAATACAATGTTTGCCCCAAGCATGCCGGCTATCGAATCAAGACTGGCTGAATCTGATTCATTTATTAAGCTAAAATAACCGAAAGGCAATTCATCATCATCAAGGGCAAAACATAAACTTGTAAACATTACAAATACAACTAATAAGATTAATCTAAAATACATAATCCCTCCTCATTTTAAGAGTATTATCTTTCGAGGTTTATTCATCACTGATATGCCCCACTGACTTATCCTGACAAAGTATACACCCGATGGCAATTCATTCCTCTTACTATCCCTTCCATCCCATATAATTTTATGTATGCCTACTTCCCTCCTTTCGTTTACCAATAACCTGACTTTTCTTCCAAGGATATCATACACCTCGATCTCAATCTGCGCGGGAACAGGACCAAGATTAGCTACATGATAAACTATTGTAGTTGAGCTGTTAAAAGGATTTGGATAATTCGATGTAATTGAGGTAATACGCGGAAGATTCGGATTAATGAAATCATTAATACCTGTTGTTGTCGCTTCTATTTCATCAGAATAATCCGATTGATTATCCTGGTTGTCGATTGAAGCAAACCGGTAATAATATGACCTGCTATGTTCAAGGTTTTCATCTTTATAAAATGATGTCTCTGGTTCGGCTATTAAATTAAAAACCGATGGTTCGAAACCCGATATAGTATCCCCGTAGATAACATATCTATTAAAGTCAAACTCCTCGTTCATAAGCCAGATAAATAAAATAGAATCTGCAAAAACCTCATAAGTAATGCTGTCTGGTATTAAGGGCGGTAAATCCTGATAGTCATAGCTTTCACCTCCCGGTCCGCCGTAACAACCGATATCAGAACGAGTGCCGTTGATATCTAAAATATCAGGATGGCCTGCATCTATCAAAGGCGAATAAGCCTGAAGATGGTAATCGCTTACACCGACAAACATCGGAAATTCATGGTAGATAATGGAAGTGTCAATATTACCTATATCTCCAATTACATTTATGTTCTGTATGTCATTCTTAAGATTGTTGTATCGCAGGTCGACATAAGAATGAAGATAGCTATCGAAAATTTCGATTCCTATTCCACCTCCTGTAATTGAGTTGTTATAAGCGACAAGAGTATCAACATATTCTAACCGATACGACCTATGGTTGCCCGATACACTAATAAAACTGGTGTTGTTGTTAATCTGATCCCATGAATGAATATATCTATAATACATTACCTTGCCACCATAGGTTTGATTGTTAGTAAAAATCAAGGTGTCGATAGACATGCCAGGTATGGCATCCCATTCGAAAAAATGATAATGTGGATTTATACTAATGTTGTTTTCAACTATTACCTTATGCCCGCAAACCCAAATATCAGTATAAGGACTTGAATTAAAAAGACAATTCCTAACCTGAACAAATGGGATATCGCAACTAAATGGCGTAGTTATACCGATTATATCCTCAAATATGCAATTCTTAACATCAAAAGATGTGCCATATACTCCTGATCCAATTGCTCCACCATGTTGACCGTCTCCTGTAAACTTACAGTTTTCTACATTAATTAAATCGGTGTATAATCCTCCGACAATACATACACAACGAGCTTCAAAATGAATGCCCTTTATGAATATATCATCAGCTCCTGTGGAGTGGCTATAGACAATATATTCGCCAACAACGTTTCTCCAGATAAAGGTTGAATCCATGCCCATGCCGATGATGCTTAAATGGTCAGTCGTGTCGGGAATCCGTATGGTCTGGTTATACTCACCCGCGCCTACATATATCGTATCGCCTCTGCTGGCGGCATCGGCGGCATCCTGCACCACATGCGCCGCTGTCTCCCAGCTGGTG
>JAGGSN010000238.1 GCA_021159005.1 Candidatus Zixiibacteriota bacterium
ATATTATTGATCCTATCAATACAATTACAATTGTCGAATAAATATACCATCTATTTTTCATAATTTTTCCTTTATTAAAAATATTCTTATAACTTTTTCTTTATTCAACTTTTACTATATATCTTTATTTACTTCTTCTTTAGCTTTTTCTGCTGCTCTTTTCTGCTCTTTTCCCCACTCTGTTTCTTCATAAAAATACTTCTCCAGCTTAGCAACATCATCAGGTGATGTTGATATACCAACATAATTAGGATCAACTGGTTTTCTTATAGGAATACGGCGGTTAAATAAACTGCCAAGCAATATATTTTGCGCCTCTCTCGCTAAATCATAAACATAGAATTGAGCATCTATTAGATTTTCAATATATGGTTGAGCTATTTCTGATACTTTTTTAATATCATCTTCTGAGGGTGTTTTGGGAATAATCACATTAGTGTCTAGTCCTTCTTGATTTATTTTCGGCACATCATAAGGTAAATATTCCGTCAATATTTCAAGAAAAGGGGGAAAAGTCTTCCACATATCATAATGTGCACAACCGAAAGCCGCACTGAATATTTTAAGATTTGGATTTATTATTTCATATTTTTCCACTAAAAACATTAAATCTGTAAGCGCAATCGATGCTGCATCGTGCGCATCCCTGAAAATTACTTCCCTTTGACTTATAGGGGAAGGATTTATCCCCATAGAGACTAGTGTGCTATATGAGGTTAAGCTAGTAGTAATGTTATAGGCCGCACCCTGAATTGATGAGATCTTTTCTCTGGCATCTGTTATAGTTTTGCTATACTCTTTAAATATCTCTAATTTCAACTTATCTTTATTGTTTTCTCTTTGAAGTTCTATATTATTTTTATGCTGCTTTTTCAATTGCCATAATAATAAAGATGCTGATACAGCAATAGCTAAGATATTAATAAGTGATTTAATATCTAATTTTGATACTACTGTTTTAAAAATATATTGCGGTGATATTATTACTAATATAAATATAAAAACAAATAATAATGCTATCTTAAAAATATTTCCGAAATTTAATTTACTCATTTCCCACCTTTTAAACTTCTCTATTAGTTTAAATTTATTTCAAATTCACTACCAAATATATATACATTCAAATTTTAATAATGTCAATACTGATTCACTAGTTGGTGCACGAGGACGTACACCAACCACGATGCAAGAGGGCGTATCCGCCTAAGGCGGACGCCCCTACGCGTTGAGATACAATTATCTGCATTCTATCCTTGTTGGTGCACGTGGACGTACACCAACCACGAACAAGAGGGCGTATGCAATACGCCCCTACGCGTGAGATACTTCATTATTGATTAACTCCAAACGCCAGGTATAACTGTTTGACATGATGAGCATTTGCCATCGACAATATTATTCGCTGTAATCTGAAAGCCGCGTCTGCCAATAAGCAGTTTGCCGCAACTGTGGCAATAGGTGCTCTCATCCTTATGACCGTACACATTGCCGATATAAACATAATGCAGACCCTTATCCTTAGCGATACCATGTGCCCGTTCAAGCGGCTCTAACGGTGTCGAGGGCAGGTTTTGCATCAGGTAAGCCGGATGGAATCGGGTAAAATGAAGCGGCACATCCGCGCCAAGATTAGCCATCAGCCAATCGCATAGCCCTGATATCTCCTGCCTGCTGTCATTGAGGCCGGGCAGCATCAGATAAACAATCTCTAGCCAGATACCGGATGATTTTATAGTAATCAGATTGTCCAATACCGGTTTGAGAAAGCCGCTGCAAATATCGTTGTAGTAGGTTTGCGTATATGCTTTCAGGTCGATTTTGATAGCGTCAACCGAGCTTATCAATTCCTTTAACGGTTCTTTTTCGATTAAACCGGCGGTGATTACCACCGAGCTGATATTTTCCTGCCGTGCGGCTTTAGCGCAATCAAGCATATACTCATAGAATACAGTAGGTTCGGAGTATGTATAGGCAATCGTCGGACAGCCGTTTTCTTTAGCAATATCAACGCATTTATCCGGCGGCATATCGAAATGATTAACATCCTCAGGTCTGAACTGAGATATGCTCCAGTTCTGACAAAATTTGCAGTTCATATTGCAGCCCGCCGTGGCGATTGAAAAAGCATTGGTGCCCGGCAGAAAATGAAACAAAGGTTTCTTCTCGATTGGATCGATATTCGCCGAGCATACTTTTGAATAGACAAGCGTATAGTATTCGCCGCCGATATTTTCCCTAACGCCGCAGTAGCCTCTTTCAAGGTCGCTTACATGACATCGCCGCGGGCATAGAGTGCATTCGACAATGCCATCCTCAAGTTTAATATAATAGCTGGCGGGATGATAGCCTTTACCGGGCGGCGTATTGGTTGATGGAGAAGGCTTTATCTGGGAATAAGCGAATCCCGGGCATAATGCCAGGCCTGCGCCGACAGACGCAGTTTGTATAAACTGCCTTCGCCGCATCATTAGCCCCCAAGTTCGGGAAGTTCCAAGTCTAACATATCATATTCAGCACCCGGATATATCGGGTAATTATAATTCATTAAAGTGTCATGGAATAATGTATCTAATCCGTGAGGAGCACACATTATGCTGTCATAAAGCCCGCGCGTTAGGCCATAGAAACCAAAAATACCGGCAGCATAAGTATAGGCAATAGGCTCTTGGCTGTCTTTAAAAAGATAAATATCGCTGTGAGGCGGAATTATAGTACCATAAATTGAGCCGGTGGAATCTATATCAAGCAAAGAAATGTCAGGCTCGAATACATATCTGCTAAATACTGAATCATAGCTGATAGAGGTCATAAGGTTAATATCCAATAAGGCTATTCCATCCCTGTTTTTATTGAATATTACTCGCCCCGAAACCTCCATAGTGCTGCAGGCCGGCGGCGAAAAGTATAAATCATACGATATGCGGTTAATAACAACCCGGCACTGGCCAAAGACTATTCTAACCGAGCCAATGCTTCCCTCCGGCAATTCCTTGCTTACTAATAAACAGCGGCTTCCATTTCTCAAGTTGACAACATTGAATTTTTCTGAGCCGGAGTATAAAATTGTCAATTCACCGGTACTGTTATCTGTAGAGCGCGAACCAAGACTATCGATAGTAATAAAGACCGATTCATAATCAGCCGGGCTATCCTGCAAATATATCTCAAGCAATCCGGTTTCTACTTCAGGAGTGTAAGGGTCGCCGGAGCAAAAAATAAATATTGCGGAAACGCCAACTATTATAAGCACAAATAATTTAATCATATTTACGTCCTTTTGATACTATATTACTTACAAAGTTCGCTTGTTTCAAGATATTTTTTCACATCGGCTTGATTAAACAAGCCTGCTTCATTAATAAAAACCATATTTTTCTTAATAATGATTTTCTCGAAATATTGATTCCGTATAGTAATATTTTTAGGCGGATTAGTCCATATCTCGGTAAACGGCATTTCCGGTATTTCAAGATGCCTGACATCATCATAGTATTTAGACAAGTCAGCCAGAATGTACAGATTTTTTTGTGAGCCTAAAGTTGCCGCCATCGCCTTAGTGCCGATTTTATTAATGAAGTGCTTCTCCCCTACAGCATCCGCGCCAACAAAAGCGGCTCCGGCATCATCCAAAAGCGAGAATATCTGGCAATCGGCGCCGAAAACAACCTGTATCGGCAATCGGGATAACTTTCTCGCCAGCGTTCTGCCCTCCAAAATTGGCCGCGACTCGGCAATTAAGACCATACCGCGCCAACCAATGCTTGCGGCTAAATCTATGGCATCATTAACCATTCTTGAGTTAGACATCGTAGCGATTGTATCATAACGTGTAATAATGTTGGCTGCGTTCATAACAATAGATGACTGCGAAGCCTTTATATTTTTCTTAATCTTATCCAAATATTCATCAATGTCGGCGTCTGGTTTTATAAAAAGATTATTAAGTCCGTTAATCAAATTAAGCAAATTTGCCATAACGGTTGGCCAATCTTTGGCAAAGCTGACCAACTTCCTAAAACTAACATGCTTTAGTTCCTGTGATGCCTGTTTAAATATTTTCAACAGAGCCGCTTCCATATAAAAAGCTCCGTGGATATTGTCATTCATCAGGAGCTTTATTTCATTTTTATAATCTTTTAAGGTCATCCGAGAACTTTTTTAGTTGTTTTAAAATGGATTTTAGCCACTTGCGACAATTTATCCCGGCCATGCTTTTTAACAAATCTCAATAGCGACTGGTCGGTCGGCGCGCCCGCTCCGGGATGAAGGTCGATGCCGCAATTCTTTGATAATGCCGATAAACGATTTAAAAACTCCGCACGGGCAAGAATTGAAGCCGCCGCCACAGCTATATTGCTTTCGGCTTTATGTTTCTGGATAAGATTGACGGTTCGGCCTTTTTCCTGAAGAGCATTCAGGACAAGGCTTTCTTCACCAAATTTGTCGGTTAAGACATTCGGGCAGTTTATTTTCCCAAGCAGGTTTTCAATTGATTTTGCATGCGCCCAGGCTAACAGCTTATTAAGATTCATCATCTTTGCATAAAGCTGATTATATTTTTCAGGCCCAATGGCAATAATATTATGGGGACACGTTCTTTTAATTACTATAGACATCTCCAAAGAACGCTTATTTGAGATTTTTTTTGAGTCTCTGACTCCGATATCAGTCAGCGATTTTAAAAGCTTGGAATCCACATAACAGGCGGCGCAGACAAGAGGTCCGAAATAATCCCCCTTGCCAGCCTCATCAGTGCCGATAAGGCCATCCGCTATTAACTCTTCATGCACCTTTTCTTAGGCTCGCTCTAAGTATTTGCCTTCACGGGTATCTATTTTAATCTTGTCGCCCTCTTTGACGAATAAAGGCACTTTTACATGAAGTCCGGTTTCCACAGTAACCTGCTTCGTAATATTTGACACGCTGTCGCCTTTAACCGCAGGTTCGGCCTCAGTCACCTTAAGCACTACTGCCGACGGCATCTGGACATTAATAGGATTGCCCTCGAAAAACAGTATCTGGTATTCTACGTTTTCCTGAAGGTATCCCTTGTTATGACCAATCTGTTCCTCTGTCAAGTCAATCTGTTCGTAATTTTCCGAGTCCATAAAATGGAAACCTTCCTGGTCGTTGTATAGATATTGCATATTGCGCTCGGAAAAATCAGGTTCGACAAATTTCTCACCGGCTGGAAACGATCTCTCCAATACCTGTCCGGTGCGGATATTTTTCATTTTAGTCCAAACATTAGCTTTTCGCTGAGCAGTGCGGGCATGTTGGAAATCGATAATAGTGAAAATATCGCTGTCAATCTGCAGCCGCATACCTATTCGAAAATCAGATGTATCAATCATCAGCAACCTCCAATTTTATTATGCAAATATATAATAATAATTTAAGATTTGAGCAAGTGAAAGTTTGCCAACTCTGATTTTGCAGCCATGCCCGCCGGCAGGCAGGTTGGAATTTTAATTATGGCAGTGATTATCGTATAAGATATAGCTATGAGTCGATATCATTACACATTTTGAAAAACCAATCTTCCGGAAAAGTGAAGCATTAGATAGCTGTTTTTTTATTTTTATAACTGTCAACATACCCCTAAATCTCCCGCCGCTGGCGGGGGACTTTTATCAGCGCCATTTACATTTAAAAAGAGCGGTTTCCTAAATGCTCTCTCGAAAGGAGATTTTAAAATCGCATAATCATGTAAAGTGTTGACGCAGAGTTATTCCACTTTTGAGAAAGGTTAGGAAGCGTATGCAATACGTACCTTTAAGGCATAAAAAAATAGTCAAGACCGCAGACCTACTGTCTAACGTAAAATCCGGTATTACGCTTACTTTTTATTATTGCTTAACAATATTAAGGCGGTTTCGGAAAGAACATCCTTTTTAAACAGCTTGTGTTTGCCTGATTTGCTATAAAGCTCGATTTTACTTCGGGAAACATCATCATCAATTACAGACAATGCTTTTAATAAAGCTACTTTGATATTCTGTTCATCCTTTTTAGATATTTCCAAATTTTCAAAGACATCCGGATTTTCATAAAGCTCTATCAATGTATCTCTGGCAAATGCCCCGCCTATACGGCCAATAGCGACAATTATAAGCTCATGGTCAGATATGGTTTTAGTAAATAGATTCCTTAGTTGTTTTACCATATCAGGATAACCGGACATCCCCAGCGCAATAATAGCGTTTTTACGCACATCCCGGTCAATATCAACAGCCAGTTTCGACAACACACCGCTAACAGTTGGCGATTTCATAACTTCGCAGGCAGATATCAAGTCGAGTTTAATCCGTTTCTGTTTCCATCCGGCAAGAACTTCAAAATATGGAATAGCTTCAAAATATTTTATCTCGCTTAAAACCCGAAGCATATTTCGGATTTTATACCATGCGTTTACATCATTGGTTTCACCGGCGCTGACTAATTCGGCAAACTTCTTAATAACCTCCGGACCTATTTGTTCGCCCATTCTTACTAATGATTTTATCACTCTTGCCCTTGTATTACGATTGGGACAATCAATTTTTTCGACCAAAACAGCCGCTACCTTTCGTGAGGCGATAGCAGAAACAGCTTCAAATAATTCCGAGCCACTGCTGCTGTCAAGCACAGCTCCCGTTAGAATATCAGTCAAAATCGGGGATTCGGCTAATTCGTCAAGCTTGTTGGAAGCTTGTATGCTTTTGTAATCAACTTTATCGCTGGCAATAGTTTTTAGCGTCTGAACGCCAATTTTTAAGCATTCCCATTGCTCTTTTTTAGCCGATTTTTCAATTATCCAGACTATCAATTCGATTATTTCATTTTGAGACTTGGGCATTAATGCCAACCTCAGCGCTTCTTTTATGAAATTTCGGTAAATATCCCAAAACGCCCCATCGGCAAGTATTTCAGTCGCCTCAATTGTAAGTCTTAGGCCCCGCTGGCGAGTATCGAGAACTCTCGATGACAGGCTGTCGAGAAGTTGTTTAAGAAGCTTTTCAAGCGGTTGGCTGTACATATCGGTAGCCAGCTTGAAAACCGTACTTTTCAGCAGTTGGAAATCAATTTCCCTAGCCCTGTTTGCCCTTAGATGGCTAATAATCTCCTCAGTCTGGCGAACCGCTTTGAGTTTGATAAGAGCCGCTTTATCAAATATAAATTCTATAACGTCTTCGGTAGCCCCAACAGACTTGAAAATATTATAAACCGGCAATATTATAGATATATCCTCTTTCTGGACAGTATAATCTTTCCAGAGTTTGCGGATACCTTCCAGAGTCTTTTGGTCGGTTGATTCACCCAACCAGTTGGTGGAATAAATTACTTGGGTAATAAGATCAAGAGCTTTTTTTTCAGGCATATGGGAAATTATTGATTTAATATAGCTGGCAAGAAACGGCAGACGGAAATTGATTTCCAGTCTTGCGGCCAGATCATCATCATCAATAATTTCATCAATATAATATGAAATAATAATATTTGAGTTATCGTTAAGAATATCCTTAACCCGCTCCGAGAGCATATATTTCGCCTTTGGCAAGCCAATTATATTATCATCTATATTATATAAAGGAGATGAACCCGGTTGGTTTATTTTTATCGAAGCGACATCTTTCTCAACAAGGTATTCCTGAATAGTTGCGCCTGACAGGCATTTACTTTCGAGCAGTTTGCTGAGAAAGGTATATAAATCACCGGATGTTATTTCGGCTGTAAACTCAACCCGGGTGATGTCATGTTTAGCAAGATCTTTCAGCAAACCCTTAATAAAAACAGCATCATCCAGAAGTATTCCCTCGGCTGCCAGCCGCTGATTATGTACCTGAAAAATAAAAGACCTCTTAAAGCTAAAAATAGTATTTAAACTTTCGAGGGGCTTTTTAAGGGTCTCGTTCATAATCGGATGACCCATGGGATACATCATAAGCTGGCGGGAGGCAGCATAAATA
The DNA here is from genome assembly GCA_021159005.1 of Candidatus Zixiibacteriota bacterium. Lineage (NCBI taxonomy): Bacteria > Pseudomonadati > Candidatus Zixiibacteriota > Candidatus Zixiibacteriota bacterium. The sequence goes on from JAGGSN010000238.1 coordinate 7,950, forward strand.
TCACGGAAAATATCAAGACTGATTTTCTTGACATCTATTTCATCTATTGGCGTTGGTTTGAAATTTATATCCACTTTTACCTTGTCATATTAAAGCAATAAAGAATTTTATCCTGGGTTGCTATAAAAAGTTTATTATCGAAAACAACCGGCGCCGCGCTAACCATGCCATCGACTATATAGCTTTGGATAATATTTCCATTGTTTTTATCTAACATATATACCGTAAAATCCAAACTGGTGAATATCGCCATTTTCGAGGTCAACAATGCTGTTCCTCGAATAGGCGAATCTATCTCCAAGTCCCATATTAATTTCCCATTAAGTCTATCAAGTTTAACAAATCTGCCATTGCCTGAACCATAATATACGCCTTCCTCATCAACCACCGGAGAATAAAATATTCTGGGCTGATCGGCGTGCTGCCAATTTAATTTGCCGTCCGAGCAGTTATAGCAGGAGATATTGCCATCAGCGCCACATATATAAAGCCTGTCGTCAAAACAGGCAGGACTGGAATTGGTTCTTCCAACACTAATTATTTTCCAGACTTCTTTGCCATTATTAATATCAAAACAGTATAAGTGGTTATCTCTTGTAGAAATAAACAAGAGGCTATCATTAATTACGGGACCTGAGTCGAATCCGCTTACTAATTTATTCGACCAGATTTTCTCACCATTATCAATTTGAAAAGCATTAATCCTGTTCTTGCCGTCAACCCAGAATATTTTGTTATCATAGAGCAAAGGCGGAAGGCTTAACTTATATGTTTTTGCGCTCCAGATCAGTTTCCCTGATACATAATTAATAACCAGGAGTTCCGAGCTTTCACCCTCCTCGCAAATTGCCATGAAAGAATCAGCCAATTCCGGAGTTGCGCCGATTGACCTTCTAAGTTTAATTTCGGCAAATTCTACGCCAGTATTAATATCAATTACATGAATTTTTTTATCAATACCGGGTTGAAAAATATAATTGCCCGCTAATGAGGGTGAATAAAACAGCGGATACCTGAATTTAATTTGCCATAACGGGTTGATTCTGGTCGATTCATCAGAGCTGTTATAGCCATTTCTGGCAACTCCGCCTTTATAACCGGGATATATTTTGGCTAAATTGGGATTTATATCCAATGCCGGCGGTTTGAAACCGCAGTTTAAAAAAAGCAGTAAAATCATCGCCCCGCCATATTTTACCAGCCTTATTATCATTATATAAGTTCCCTCCTATTATATTAATACATCGGCTTTTAATAATAATATATAAATATCTAACATGTAGGAACGTATTGCAATACGCCCTACACTTTACTATTTAATAAAATTAAATCACTACTGTCCGTTCTTTTTCATAGAGTTCTTTAAATATTATCCAACAAGCGAAACTTGCTTGATTCG
>JAGGSN010000239.1 GCA_021159005.1 Candidatus Zixiibacteriota bacterium
ATAATATTTCATGCCTGTCCGCCGACAGGAGGAATTAGATTTCAGAAATCGATTTCGATTCGATGATTATCCATTTGCGTCATTCCCCCGCGGCGGCGGGGGAATCCAGAAATCCGCCAGTGGCGGACGGAGCTGTATGTTAAACCAATGGTGGATAACAAAAACACCGTGCCCCGTGTCCGCAGACAGGCGGGCGCCGGCAGGCAGGAGCTGTCAGCATGACCAATCTCTGGATTCCCAATCAAGTTGGGAATGACGCGGGCAGTGTTGGGAATGACGCGGGCAGTGCGGGAATGACATCACTATAGCATCCGTCTAAGGCGGACAAAAGGCCGGACAGTAGTGATATTTTTATTAAATAAAATAGCCATTAATAAAACTATATCAGATTATACAATTCATCCAAAGCCATAACCGGGCAAGTTTCGCAATCAAATGAGCCTAATGAATTGATCATTGTTGAAAGCTCAAAAGCGGTTTCGATATTGGGAGCTTCCGTAAGAAAAAGGTAATCATATTGCCCCAGTATAGCATATGCGTTTAGAATTTTGGCATCTTTGGCTTTGAACATATTGCTCATATCTACGATTCTTTGCTTAAGTTCTTTGATATTCTTCTTACCCTCTAAGGTGCCTTTGACAATAACTACAAATTTTGGCATGATTCTCTCCTCTTGTAATATTATAATTTTAAACTAAATACCCGAATAATATCATATATTATTAAACAGGCAAATTAGATGAATGTCAAGCAATATCTACTTTGGGGTTTCCCCATTTTTTGAAAAACTCCTGATTATTATTATGGTTTCCGAGATACAATATTAGCATAACTAATCAATATTATAAGTATCAGGCGACAGAAAAATCGTTTTACAAACCAATGTCTTTTCTAATCCAGTATTCGCCAACATAAGGAATATACCTGCGCTCATATTCATCCCATATTCTTTGATAGCTCTCCCTGCTTGTATGTTCGCCAAGGCTTGGTTTATAGCGGCCATCCGGCAAAAGAATTGCCCTGCAGGCATAGATAATGTCGGGTTTCAAGTTCAGGACATATTCAATATCCCATCGTTCATGGCCGGGAGCGCCTTTTATCCTTTTGCCCTCTTTTGCGATATGCTTATTGGTCAACCCCAGCATGTCGATTATATGCGCCTCTGAATAGTAGCCAATTGCGCCAATCGGATTAGAGGCGATTACCAGATTTGGGCGCTGCTCTTTTAGGTGCCTGAAATGCTCGCAGAGCGCTTTCCAATCATTAATCTGCTTTCTGTGTTTGAATATGAATTCCGTAGGGTAGGCTTTTGTAAGAACTCCATGCTGGTACCCGGCAAATACAAATGCTGATATAACAAGAATAGAAACCAGCTTACCGGCTTTTAGCATTGTTAAGAGCTTTAATATGCCGAATGCCGATGCTATGGCAATAAAGGGAACCACCGGCATATAAAACCTGGAGTAGGGAGCCCAGTCGCCGGAGGCATAAACATTAAATATACTGTAAAGCAAAATTATTATCACGAGTGTTCTAATGCAGCTGTTTTTAAAGTAGCAATACATGAAATATATAGCGGGAATAAAATAGAGGATACCGCCGCCATATATAAAGAATTTTAGAAGATACCAGCCTCCCCGTATATATTTAATTATATCAAAGCCAGGCGTTTTTGTATAAAAAGTGTTGGGTAATAAATCTCCATAATATGAATACCGCCATAGAAGATGTGTTAGAAGGATAACTATAATTGGCAGAATAAATACTAAGATATTCTTCAACTGCTTTTTAAGATTGCCGTTTTTTACCTGCAATAATTCATTTATTATAATAGCGACCGCAAACAGAATACCCTCCGGATGGATTAATGGCAATAAGGCGGCTAAAAATCCTGTAACCAGAAACGAGTATTTATAACGCTTCATGTATGAGTAAAAAGCTAACGAAAGCATAAAAACATGAAAGGAGGTTTCCATGCCCGATTGAAAATGCACGCCGTAATCAATCCTGAACGTTAAAAGAAGCGCGGCTAAGACAGCGGCTGCAGAGTATTTTTTATCAAGCTTTCGCCCGATTAGATATGTTATCATAACCGTGCCAAGCCCAAACAAAACACACAAAATTTTCCCAATAGATGGGATATCGAAGCCAAGTTTTGCCAGCAGTCCTAATATAAACACCCAGAGAAAAGTGGTATAGCCCTCAACATATTCACCCACGTTAAAAACAAGGCCGCTATTTTCGGCAAAGTTTTTAGCATATCTGTATGAAATGTAGGCGTCATCCCAAGTGTTGTTGAAAATAACCGCTTCGAATATTAAAAATGCAAAACAAAGAAGCAGAACTATAATAATGATTTTAGGTGTAATCTTGAAAGGAACATCATAATATGAATTTGATTTCTCATCGGTAGATATTCCGTTAAACTGCCCCATTATTTTCCCTCATCTTGATAACAAGTTAATCTTTTACTTTCATCCAAAACCACAAACTGGAAACTATGCTGTATATGATAATGTGTCAAGATGTTTCAGCCTGAGTTAAGTTATAAATTAATGTACTGCTGTCCGGCCTTTTGTCCGCCTTAGGCGGATGCTATAATGATGTCATTCCC
>JAGGSN010000240.1 GCA_021159005.1 Candidatus Zixiibacteriota bacterium
CTTTGTTTTATATGAAAATATCAACCTGATTTTCTGTTTCTAATGCAAAAACTGGGTTTATAAGCTACTAATAATATCCTTCGTTAGCAGTAGGGCAGGAGTCGGAAATTGCTTGTATAACAGAATTCATTTTAAATATCGAATAACTATGTTATAGCAGTAAAGTAAATATTGGGTACTTTTGCCTAACCAATGCTATATTTCATCCCTCAAAATGTCCGCCCAAGGCGGATATCCTGATGTGAACAAAAAATCCCCAACGTTAATGTTGAGGATTTCATTAAAATCAGTTTTATAAAAAGCTATCGGCTGGCAAACCTATTCTAATTCTATTTAATAACTTTGCCGGCTTTAAGGCATTTCGTGCAGACCTTAATCCTTTTGGGACGGCCATTTACTTTTGCCCGAACTTTTTGCAGATTTGGTTTCCAGCGCCTTATTGATAAGTTGTGAGCATGACTCACATTATGGCCAATGCCGGGTCTCTTACCGCATATTTCACAAACTTGTGCCATTATTCCTCCTGTATGCCATTTCGGCAATCGGGGTTGAATATATATATTATTTTTTAATGCGCAAGTAATATTTTAAGTATAGTTAACAAGTTGCGATTTTATAATATTTCGCTGCCATCTGGTCTTTGTTATCGTGAAAACAGCAGGTCAAGTTCACTTGGGACTTGACCCACCAGTTAAATAGGTCAAGCTTCAAGTAGGCTTGACTTGAAAGACGGTATCTACTGAGCTATGAATCGATACCATTCTCTGGCTGCCAAGCGGTGCTTGGCAGCCAGAGGAAACACACCCCTAAATCCCCTCTCGAGAGTGGACTTTTTTCGCGAAGGCAGGAACCCCATTTTCGCGAAGGCAGGAACCCCTTCCTGCCTTCCTTTATAAGAGTGCCGATGTCGTCGGGAAATCCGCCGCGGCGGACTGGCGACGCATGAAAGGTGTCGGGGTTTTCCTAGCCTTCGGCAAGTTAGAGTCGATCTATAAAGTTCTGAAAAATATGAGAAAGCTTACTTATTCAGGTTTAGCTTGACAGCCATTTTGTTAGCCGTTATCATTATGATATGTATCAGGATAACTTCATATCAGATTCTCAAAAAAAAGCTCTCGATTTTTTATTCTCGGATGTTAAATACCTTAAGGGAATCGGCCCCGCCAAAGCTAAGGTATTGAAAGACATGAAAATAAACTCAACGCTTGACCTTTTCTTTTATATACCCAGAAAATATCTCGATTATAGAGACATCAAACCTATCAGCAAACTTAAAATCGGTGAAACTGCCTCGGTGATTGGCCAAGTTGTATCATCCGGTTTTACACATGGCCGGCGGCGGCGTTTTATTGTTTATATTCAGGATAAAACGGCAAATCTCGAATTAGTCTGGTTTTCCGGCTATAAGTATCTCGAAAGTATGATTACTGCCGGTGATGTTTTATCTGTTACCGGCAAGGTTGGTTTTTATAATGGCTTCCAAATATCGCATCCCGAGTTTGATATTGTCTCCGGCGATGATGATAAGCTTATTCATACGCAAAGGATAATTCCGGTTTATCCGGAAACAGCTTCCTTGAAACAGGTGAAGCTTCATTCACGGGGTTTAAGGAAAGTAATTAAAAACGCCCTTGAGCAGCTTAAAAAAGTCCGCTGTGAAACCCTTCCTGAAAACTTGCGCATGAAATACGGGCTTTTAAATCTTGCCGGGGCAATTTCTCAGACACACTTCCCTGATTCTGTCAAAGCCGCCGAGCAAGGTATAAGACGTCTGGCTTTCGAGGAATTGTTTTATATTGAGCTTCTGCTGGCCGCCCGTCACAATAAAAGAACTGCCCGTGAACCGGGCATATCTTTCCCGCCGCCGAAAAAGCTTGGCAGAAAGCTGCTGGATGCTCTTGATTTTGAATTAACGAGAGCGCAGAAAAAGGTCTTGAAAGAAATATACAACGATATGGAAAAACCGCATCCGATGAACCGCTTGCTTCAGGGCGATGTCGGCTCGGGCAAAACTATTGTTGCCATACTGACAATGCTGGGAGCCGTTGAGGCAGGTTATCAAGCCGCTTTGATGGCGCCTACTGAAATCTTAGCTGAACAGCATGGCCATACATTATCCGGCATGCTTGATGATTTTGGCATTGAAGCTATAGTTATTACCGGCTCGATGCCCGAGGAAAGAAAACAAACCGCATTAAAGAAAATTACCAATGGTAAGGCTGATGTAATCATAGGAACACACGCTTTGATTCAGGGAAAAGTAAAGTTCAAAAATCTGGGTTTGATTGTTATTGATGAACAGCATAAGTTTGGCGTTGCTCAACGCGGTATGCTTCAAAAAAAGGGGTTGGCTCCAGATACGCTGGTGATGACAGCTACACCGATTCCCCGCACACTGGCTATGACTGTTTACGGCGATCTTGATGTTTCGGTAATTAATCAAATGCCTGCCGGACGCAAGCCTATCAAGACTGCTTTTGTGCCGTATGAAAAAAGAGAGGGGATGTATAAATTTATTCGCAATAAAATAAAATCAGGACAGCAGGCTTATATATTATATCCTCTGGTCGAGGAATCAGAAAAATTAGACCTTAAGGCGGCCCGCGAAAGTTATGAAATGTTAAGCCGCGATATATTCCCCGATTTGAAACTTGCCCTGCTTCACGGGCGTATGAAAGGTAAGGCTAAAAATAAAATAATGATGGATTTTAAGGATGGCGCTATTGATATTATAATTGCCACTACCGTTATCGAGGTTGGTCTTGATGTTGCTAATGCCAACATCATGGTTATTGAGCATGCCGAAAGGTTCGGTTTATCCCAGCTTCACCAGCTCCGCGGGCGAATAGGCAGAGGTCATCGGCAGTCATATTGTTTTTTATTGAGCGATACAAATCTCTCAAAAGAGGCAGAAGAAAGAATTAAAATATTGTGTTCGACAAACGATGGCTTCAAAATCGCCGAGGCTGATATGAGTATACGCGGGCCGGGTGAAATAATGGGTACCCGTCAGCACGGACTGCCAGAGCTTAAAGTTGCCAGTTTATTTGATACGGAAATGTTATTGCTTGCCAGAAAGAGCGCTTTTGAATTATTATCTAATGACGAGATGTTGATGAAGCCAAAAAATCGTCTATTACGCGAGGCGCTTATCAGGAAATTTGAAAAAAAGATTAAATATTCAAAAATCGCCTGATATGGAGGAGGTATGAAAAAAAATATCATCAGGGCTGAAAAATTAACCGCTGAATTAGGAGATATCTTTAATTCTTTAGTGAAAGAATCTAAAGAATTTGATTTGACGCGCTTATTAAAACAACTCGAAGCGGATATGATGGATATCAGACATAAGCTATCTCTGGCATCAAAAATAATAGATAAAAACAGCAAATGAGGTAAAAAAATGGTCAATAATACCGAACAGGAAAATGTTTCGCCGCAATTCGCTCAGCTTGTTTTAAGCTTTCATGGTGCCGCCTGGCAGCAGATGGGTAAAATTGCCAACCAAATGACCGGCAAGGTAGAACGAAATCTTGAAATGGCTAAATACTCAATAGATATTCTGGGGATGATTGAGGAAAAAACAAAAGGCAACCTCACCGACCAGGAAGCGAAAATACTTCAGCAAGTACTTACAGAATTGAGAATGAACTATGTGGAGGAAATAAAAACACCTGATTCCGACGAAAAGAAACAGGATGAAGATACAGCTAATAAGGACAGCGAAAAAAACGATAATAAATAGTATCCCGAATAATTGTATCGAATGTGGAAAACGCAGCGCGTAGTGGCGAATTGCATGCGCCCTCCGTTTAACCCGTAGGTGCGTCCGCCTAAAGAGGATACGCCCGCCTGACCTAATAACATAATCGATTTCTAAGGGTATGTTTTATGAACATTATTGAGAATATACAAGTATACAAATTAAAAGGCTTGATTTTCGGAGGTATTGCATTATTTTAAATATAAAGGCGGGCGAGTTTGCTCTTTTACAAGATAAACTAAGCGATGAAGTTTTAAAGCTTGAAAGGCTTGCTTCATATACTACTTTTGGGATTGGCGGACCGGCAAAGTATTTCTTTAAATCCAACAGCCCAAGCAAGTTGGTGGCGGCATATAATGCCGCAGCTGCCGGTGGTATCAATTGCTTTATACTTGGCGGCGGTTCTAATGTTCTTTTCCCCGATGAGGGTTACGATGGCTTGGTGATTAAAGATGAGTGTTGCGACTATATCGTGGAGAAGGATGTAATATCAGCTCAATCAGGCGTAGTTCTCGATAAACTGGTTGATATCGCAGTTGAGCATTCACTTACCGGTTTTGAATTTGCCGCAGGAATTCCGGGCAATGTAGGCGGCGCAATTTATGGCAATGCCGGTGCTTTTGGCGATTGTATAGCTGATATAATGAAATCAGCAATCGTTTATAGCAATGAGGATGGCGTTAAAGTTGTCGACAGCGATTATTTTGAATTCGCTTATAGACACAGCCGGCTTAAAAATAAACAGGAGTTGATTCTGTCAGCCAGCTTTAAACTTAGTTCTGGGCAAAAGCTTGATATTGCCGATAAGATAAATAAACATCGCCGCTTACGGCTATTAAAGCATCCCATTGAGGAAGGATGCGCCGGCTCGGTTTTTAAAAATATAAAACAGCCAAAGCTGTTGCCTGCCGGAAAACTGCTTGAGAAGGCTGGAGCAAAAGGAATGAAAATCGGCGGAGCGGAGGTTTACGAGAAGCACTGCAACATTATCATTAACAGAGGCGGAGCAAAAGCCGCCGATGTATGCAAACTTGCGGCGCTAATGCGGGAAAAAGTTTATAATAAATTTAACATTAAACTCGAATATGAGTTACTGATTTTATAACCATTAAATAAAGGAGATGCCTTAGGGAAAAATAGCTATTGATTAGATGAATATTACTGGAGTTAATTGCCCAGAATGAATGTTAAGTCGACCCGCCTGATGGCGGTAGTGATTCAAATTATCTTTATATTATCCGGATGGAATACTACGTTTTCCGCTGTTAACGATTTGGAGAGCAGCTTTAATTATACATCACGGATAGTTGCTCCCCTGAAATTGCCTGAAATTCCGGAAGGTTTTTCTATCTCCAAATCGGAAGTTCACCTTTTTAAATTTAACAATACTAAGCGCAGATGGTCTATAGAAATCCCCGCCGATAATAATTATGTTTCGATAACCTTATATGCCGGGACATTCAAACTTTATTACCCTTTAGCAGTGAGTTTCGAAAATTACACCGCCTATTCATATAATAAGAAGTTTATAGACACCTGGATTTATGAGATGGCTCATTTTGCCGGCACTAAAGGGCAAGGCAAAAAAAGCGAGGGGTTTGTCATACCCATCCCGGTAAAACTGCCCGAACCGGTGAAGAAAATTATCGGCGAGGGAGGACCTCGCATAACAGTTACCGGTTCGCGGCGCATCGAATTTTCGGGACGGTCTGAATGGGAAGATGATGTTGTCAATACCGGAACTTTTAAACAATCAAAATTTCCCTCTCTTCACATGGAACAAACCTCAAGGTTTAAAATCAGAGGCGATATCGGCTCAAAAATTCATATCGAGGTCGACCAGGACTCAAACCGGGATGTCGATTTAACGAATACATTAAAGCTTCGCTACCAAGGCGAAGAGGATGAAATAATTCAGACAATCGAAGCTGGCAATACTAATCTATCATTACCTAATGCTCAATTCATCGGCTACTCGGAAAATGTCCAGGGTTTGTTCGGCATTAAAGCGACTGCGCAATTGGGAAATCTCGAACTTACTATGATAACCTCCCAGGAAAAAGGCTCTAATGAGAAGGCTCAGTTTGAAGCGGGCGCTCAATCATCGGAAAAAAATATCTGGGACTATGAATATTTAAAAAATGTATATTTTGACATGGGAATACCGGTAGGCGATTCCCTGATAAACGTTATGCTCTTCAAGCGAGGGCAAGGACCGGAAGGATCGGGCACAGCCTGCGTTCAACCTCGAATTGACAACAATATTTCAGATGACCAGAATAAATATTATACGATCGAGGAAATTACATCTGCAGAAGAAAATAGAGGTGAATTTGAGCGGGGCTATTTTCAAATAATCGATGAAACCGAATACGATGTTTTCTATTCTATCGGAGCCATCAGGCTTCATACACCGCTTGATAATACAGCCCCCCTGCTGGCCGCTTCATTTAGATATATTGACAGCCTTGGAGTAATTCATCATGTCGGAAAAACTGTCGGCGATTCGTTAGTTTTAAAACTAATCAGGGAACCTGAATCCACAGGACCTGCTTTTACAACCTGGGATCTTGAATGGAAAAGAGTTTACAGTCTTGGCAGCAGAGATCTTACCTCTGAGGGTTTTGAGCTTCAGATTTATAAGGGCGATGGCCAAATAGAAATTGACGAGTTTGAACAGAACGGCGAAAGGTATATTCATTTATTTGGCTTTGATGAGTATAACAATTCAACCGGCAATCCGCCCCCGGATGGCTTATTCGATTTTAACCAGTTTAATATTGACGCCTACTGGGGACACTTGATATTTAATAATCCGCTTGGATCTACTTATAACAGAGGCTGGCTGCCTTTTGCCGACAATACCGTATTAGATGATACAGTCGGTTTAATCTATACAGAATCTACTAATAAGAGCCAGTATAAAGAATACTATATTCATGTTAAATCTTCAAAACTCGACAACACTTTTTCTTTGGGAAGAACTAATATCATTGAAAATTCAGAGGTGGTCAAACTTAGCGATGGAACAAAACTCAAAAAAGGCGAAGATTATAATATTATTTATGAAATAGGGCAGATTACATTTATTTCCGAACGGGCGCAGAATTTAGCCTCCCAAATATCAGTCGATTTTGAATACTCGCCGTTTTTTATGCCCGAAAGCAAATCGCTGTTTGGGATGGCGGCTAAATATAATATCAACGATAAATCATCAGTATCCTTAGCCGCTATGTATCGCAAAGAGTCCATCCGGGATTATCGCCCCAGGGTTGGACGAGAACCAACGCAGGCTTTAATATGGGATTCGAATTTCATTTTCCATTTCGATCCGAATTTTATTACTTCTGCTATTGACGCCTTGCCTTTGATCGAAACTGAGGCGCCGTCCATGATTGAATTTTCCGGAGAAGTAGCCCAGAGTTTCCCAAACCCAAATACAAAGAACGAAGCCTATATCGATGATTTTGAGGGGGCTAAAGAATATACCGATTTAATCATGCGGCGCGGTTTATGGACTAAAGCATCGCCTCCTATTAAATGGGAAAGCAAAGTATGGGGCGATAGCTCCCGTCAGCAATATGAAGTATGGAGCGATAGCACTCGGCGCTTGATGTACTGGTATAATCCTTATGATCCATATCGTATCAATGATATCTGGCCCGACCGCGAGGATTTCCAGGAACATGAAAACAAACATGATGTTTTAGTCTTGGATTATTTTCCCAATTTTTTAGCGAATGACCGCTACTCTGAAGGTGCACCCGATTCCAGTATTGGCTGGGCAGGAATTATGAGACCGATGTACGCCGGTTTATCAAATCAGTCCAACACGAAATTTATTGAAATCTGGTATAAGCCTGATGATAACGTTAGCGACAATGGCAATGCCACGCTTTGCATTGATGCCGGCAAAGTTACTGAGGATATTAATGACAATGGGATTTATGATACCGAGGATAAATTACGTAATGATGTTCGCAACGGAGTATTTGAACCGGATGAAGATACCGGACTTGATAATTTGCCTGATTCGTTAGAGCAAAACGAAGCGCATCCCGATAGTTTAGACCCTGCTGGCGATAACTGGAATTATGATCCGCAGGAAGATAAAAATGATTATTCGCGCATAAACGGCACCGAGAACAACCGCAATGATCCGGATAGATTAAACCGCTTTGATACGGAAGATATTAATGGTAATGATTACCTTGATGAAACCAATTCTTATTATCAGTATAAAATAAACCTTAGCAATCCGGAGTATATTGCTGAAACAACCAGTACTGGCTGGAAACTTTTAAGAATACCCTTTCAGGATTCATCAGCTTTTGAGGTTTTTGGCAGTCCCACTTTTGATAATATAGGTTTCATAAGAGTATGGGTAACCGGGCTTAATAGTCATTATACACTAAGTCTTGCCTCTGTCCAACTTGTTGGCAATAAGTGGCTGGAATTGGGTGAGTCGGGCAGCATTAAGGGTGAACCCAAATTTGAGGTAACCGTAAAAAACTCCCAAGAACATGCCAATTCATATGAATCGCCGCCGGGAGTTACCGGAGAATATAGGCAAGATACCGGTATCCAGGAAAAGGAACAATCGCTGGTGCTCAAGTTTGAGGATTTGCGCCCGGGTCAAAGTGTTGGCGCTTACTGGTCGTTATTAACCACAGAAGACTACACATTATATAATAAAATGAAAATGTTTGTTCATGGCGATTCTAATATTGCCGATACTATTCCGCTTTACTTCTATTTCCGAGTCGGCTCCGATTCATCAAAAAATTTCTATGAATATAAGGTTAGACTGCGCCCCGGCTGGGATGAAGATAATTACGTTGAATTTGATTTTGCGGAATTAACTGCATTTAAAAACTATGTGCATGAAAAAAGCGACACAATCGCCAATACCGACACTACCTGGCAGGAAAAACACTATCGAGTCAGGGGCAATCCCTCGTTATCGCGCGTGAAAATGTTCGTAGTGGGAGTTGAATACAGTAAATACTATTATATTGAATCAGACTCCGGCGGCATAGACAGCGTTGAGGTATTTACAGGTCCAGTTTCAGGAGAGGCTTGGTGCGATGAATTATTATTAACCGATGTTCGTCGGGAATCAGATTTTGCCGGCAGAGCATCAGCCAAGATAAGCTTCGCAGACTTAGCGGATATTACGGCGAATTACAGCTACACCGGCGCCGATTTTACCCGTCTCTCGCAGAAAAAACCAGCCGGTTCGCAAAACACCAGTAAGTCTGTTAGGGGAACAGTTAATGTTAATAAGTTTTTCCCGCCTTCATGGGGCTTATCCCTGCCGGCAACGGTTAGCTGGCAAAAAACTCAGGACTTGCCTCGTTTTAAATCGGGTTCCGATATTATACTGCCTGAAGAATTGCGGGATGGAGAAAAAAACGAAAATACAACCTGGTCATTTACTACCTCCCAGCGATTCAACAGGAATACTAAAAACTGGCTCTGGAATCTTACCCTGAACCGAATGAATACTCGTTATGTTTACAATAAAAAATACGGATTCAATCCGACTACGCCAGTTTCAAGATCTACCAGCTATGAAGCATCGGGAGCATATGACCTGTCTCCTAAGAGCAAACCATTTTTTAAGCCATTTTTCTGGACGAAATATCTATTCCTTCCCAAAAACCTCCAGGAAACCAAGCTGTATTTTTTACCCACAGTGCTAAAATTTGATTCGAATGTTAAAAGCGTTGAATCATACTCAACACATAGAAACTCAACTACACCTACTTCATCGTATGTCCGTGATTTGACTATTAAGCAAACATACGGTATGAAACTTTTCAGCGCCTTTCAAACCGATTTCGCAATCTCTTCAAAAAGGGACATATCTGATCCCAATACATTGAAATTTTCATTTAATCCGGATGATTTAAAACTCGGAATAGAAAGAAACTATAGCCAGAATTTCTCATCATCATTCTCGCCGGTAATCACCAATCAATTGAAGCCGCGCCTGCAATATACTGCCAATTATACGGAGAATTCCGACGTAGTGCAGAATGCCGATTCTACAAGGTTCGCCTCTGTAAATTCAAATATCCGCGGCGACCTTTCTCTTGATTTGATACAATTCCTCGGCATTAGAAAACTGCTTGGCTCCAGTGCTGGCGGCAGCGGTAAAAACAGAAATAAATTTGAAAACAACGACAAAAACCAGTCGGATAAAAATGAAGAGCATATAGATTCAAACAAAATAGATGATAATGGCGATGTTGATAAAAGCGAGAGCGAGGAAGAGGAAGTCGGCGAGGAGGAGGAAGACAAGGAAGGTTTTAAGATGCCGAATCCTTTAACTGCGCTTAAAAAATCACTATATATATTCAATGCAATAAAACCCTTTCAGGGCAGTTTCGCTTTTGATAAAAAATTGAGCCGCTCCGGATTGCTCGACAGACCAAAATGGAAATTTACTATGGGATTAGACGATAATCCCGGAGTTGACAGTCAGGGATCAAACGACAACTTATCAGATCAAACTATTACTACTGAAGATTACCAGCTTAAATCAGGCGTTAAACCGTTTAGAATACTCGATATCTCAGCATCATACAAGTATCGTGTTTCGGTCAATAGAGCTTCAAATACGCCAACACAAACTAAATCCGTAGATTTTCCCGGCATAAATGCTAACATAAGCAGCATAGAAAAACTGCCTTTATTAAAATTATTAGTAAAATCAGCATCCATTCAATCCGGATATAATAAAAAAATTGATGAAACAGGCAATGCCGATACCGGAGAACTCACAGAAAGATCATCAAGCCAATCGTATCTACCTATAATTGGCTTAAATCTGAACTTAAGCAAAGGCATAAAGGCAACCGTCAGATATGATCAAAACAATAGTAAAAGAGAAAACCTTCGATTAGAAGGCGGCAGTCAAAGGATTGATTATAGCCAGGATAATACTTTCAAGGCGTCATTAAACTATTCTCTCTCCGCCCCCAAAGGATTAAAAATCCCATTATTGGGAAAAGTAAAATTTGACAGCCAACTGTCTTTTTCTGTAGATTTTATGAAAAGATATAATAAATCATGGTTTTTTCTCGAGGATGCCAAGAATGTTGAGCAAAATTCTGTTGAGACCTCAATAGAACCAAGGGTTTCGTACAGATTCTCGGCGAAAATAACCGGCGGCTTGAATGCGCGCTGGGTCGACTCCGATGATAAAATACAGCAGAGGAAAAGACATGTAAGGGAAATGGGGATATGGACCGAGTTAAGGTTCTGACGATACAATCTCAATAATATTCTGAGTTTTTTAATAGAAACCAATAAAATAAGCGAGGCATGAATTTAATAATGAAATGTTTAAAGGTATCTGCAATAAGATTTTTTTGTTTTCTTATAATGATGGTATTCATATCAGGATGCGACAATATCAATATCCCTGAATTTGACCAGCACAAAGCATATAGTTATTTGCAGGAACAGTGTGGATTCGGCTCCAGAGTTCCAAACAGCGAGGCTCATAATCGGTGTAAGGATTATCTTTATTTAAAGTTGACCGCTTCTGCAGATGTCTGCCGTAAACAAGATTTTATTTATTATGACCAAATGCGCACTGACACGCTTTATCTGACTAATATTATCGCTTCTTTTAAGCCTGAGGATAAGCACCGCATACTTCTTTGCGCTCATTGGGATAGCCGCCCTTGGGCTGATGAGGAAGCCGACTCAAGTTTGCACAGCCAACCGGTAATGGGTGCCAATGACGGCGCTTCGGGTGTGGCTGTTCTTATGGTAATCGCTGAAGTATTTAAAAATAATCCACCGCCGTTTGGAGTTGATATAGTATTTTTCGATGGCGAGGATTATGGCCAGAGTGGTAAAGCCGACGAGTGGTTATTGGGAAGCAAATACTTTGCTAAAAATATTGGCGGATATCTGCCTCATTATGTAATCCTGATTGATATGATAGGCGATTCCGAATTGAATATTTATAAGGAAAACTATTCCCAAACACATGCAAACTGGTTAGTTTCTCGAATCTGGAAAGCCGCCGAATTAGAAAATGCCGAACATTTTTTGCCGGATATTGGCAAATCAATTTATGATGATCATATTCCTTTTCTCGAAATTGGCATACCGGCAGTTGATATTATTGATATTGATTATAAATGGTGGCATACTATACATGATACGCCCGATAAATGCTCGCCTGAAAGCTTGGGCGAAGTCGGCCGTGTAGTATTGAGGATGATATATGACAAAGAACTGCATCAATAAAATATCTGCAACCGCTAACTTGATTTGACGTATATCATGTAGAGCAAAGGTGGTTGGCATGAAGATAACTAAAATAATACTGACAACAATATTGATTTTTATCTATGTTCCTCTTTTTGCTAATGATTCAACTATGAATACAGGCTCAATGATATTAGAACAAGAGGACATGGATGCCCTGATAATTAAAACACCACAAAATCTGCGCTGCGATATTAAGATTAAAACTCATTATGAAAAAAAAATACTAGTTGATTATCAAATTTGGGCAAAAGCTAAATCTTCAGCTCAGGAAAAAAGATTTATCGACCTTATCGAAGTCAAGCTTGATAATAAAACCGGTCAGGCAAATGAACCTCGTTTGCGGGTTCTGGCTCCTACGAAAGCACCCTGGGAGGGAACCGACAACAGCGCCGGCATCAAATTGAATATCACTATCCCGGAAGATTTCAAAGTTTATTCTCATAACTCATATAGTTCGGTTGCGATGTTTGGACCATTTTCAGATGTAGAAGTATTCAATGAATACGGCCAAATTAAAATCGATAATGCCGCGGGGGATTTAGTTGTGAAAGCTTCATATTCTCCGGTCGAACTTTCCAATATTGAAGGGTCTGTTTCGATTGAAACCAGATATGCGAACATTGCCGGGAAAAACATTAATATTTCCGATAGTCCCGGATTATTCACGACATCGCACGGATCTATTACTCTTAATAATATAAAAGGTCCTATAGAGGTTAACACCAGCCAGAATTTTATCAAGGTTAGCGATATTGATGCAGGCGATGGAAGTATAGTATTAAGCACGAGCTATGGCTTGATTAAGGCTGTTAATGTGTCCGGCGAGCTTGTTTGCGAAACTAATTATGATTCTGTTGAACTCGAAAATATTCATTTAACGCACGGTATGAATAAAATAGAAACAAAATATGCTCCGATTATTATCTCTTTGGATACCATCGATGAATCACAGCTTTTGATTAATAATGCTTATAGCTCGATAGATGTTATGCTTGCATCGGATATTTCCGCTAAACTGATGCTGACCGTTGATGAGGGCGGCAAAATTCATACTCAAGGTTTTCCAATTAAACCATTAGCAGTTGATAAAAACCGGCTGGTAGGTATAATTGGCAATGGTCTTTCTAAAATGGAAATAAATATTGATGGCATCGGCGAGATTAATATTAGGGGACGTTGACCTGTAATAATCACTGCTTCATCTGATAAAACAGCGTTTTCTGTATATAAGGTATTACTTCGGATTTTTATTGATTAAGGCAGACGCCGCCGGCAATAAATTGGTTCTGTTTATGAAATATTTTGGTTATTGGATGATGATCTGGTAATGCAGGAATTAATTAATACAAAATTATCGATGAACTATTTTCATCTGCTTGATTAAATAATGCAATTTTTGTTTAAAATCAGCAGCATTCAGATTTTCAAGATTTTTGCATACTTTCAGGGCGGCTTCTATCTCACCCATTTTCAGAAAAATCAGTCCCATGGCATAATGTACTGCGGAATTTTCAGGCTCAATGCGTAAGGATGTTTCATATGATTTCACCGCATCTTTGAGGCGATCAACATTTTCATAGGCAAACCCTAATTCGAAATGAGCAAGAGCATGATTCGGCTTCAGGTAAATAGCTTCCTTGAGAGGCTTAATTGCATCATTAAACTTGCCAAGCACATTGTATGTTGACCCCAAGCTGTAATGAGCGTAGACATACTTAGGATCAAGCTCTATTGCTTTTAGGAATTGCTCTATTGCCTTCTTTGGCTTGTTTAGCGCAGTGGATAACAGAACTCCCAAGCTGTAATAAGCATGAGCATGATCAGGATCAAGCCTAATAGATTCGTTTAATGAATCCAAGGCTTCGTTATACATTTCAATATCTATGTAAGTCATTCCAAGTTTATAATGAGTATCGGCATCATCAGGATTATGCTCTATTGATTCCTTAAATGCATCCACAGCCTCTAAAGGAAGGCCGAGTTCATTGTATTTTATACCCTGTTCATATAAATCGTCAGCTTTACTCATAATCTATATTCCTTCCCTATTGCTTGAATTTCATCATAATTATAATCTCACAATGAATACAAATGTTAACACATTTATTAGTGTATTATATCCGCTCAATTTTTCAGACATAGTATTGTCATTACCGAGCAATTTCGACATCTATAAAAACCATATCATATATTAAAAATCGGGCATATAGGCTTATTACTTTAATTGATTTTTATTTCAGTTTTTCAGAAAGTAATATATATTTCTGCAGATAATAGTATTTAGTTGAACCAATTATATTTACGGCTCTAAATCCGACTTCCGCTCCCGACAAATCTCAGGGTTTTCCCTAAGGTTTTCGTTGCAATCGGTATATTTTAGTTAATATCAACAAGTTATCTTTAAAATAAGGTGGGGATTCCTTGATAAATTTATCTTGACAAAATATTTAAAGACTGTTATTATTAGAAGTGTTAAAGAGTGTTTATATTTAAAGAAGCGAAATAGTACGCTTCAGAAATTGGCGGCAATATTAATAGGAGGTATGTAAACCTAATAAACATTCTTAACGGTTTTTTTTTATTACTCTCATGCGAAAATGTTTTCCGTTTTTTAGTAGGTATGAATTGCTGTTTTGCTTCTACCTTCATAGGAAGCATTATTCTAAAGAGATCACGTTAAATTAAATGAGGTAGGAATGCCTAGCAGCAATCTTTATGTTGGAAATCTGAGTTATTCTGTATCCAACGAGCAATTGGAAGAGTTATTTGCCAATTATGGCGAAATCAAGCGCGTTAACATCATCGACGGCAAAGGCTTTGGCTTTGTCGAAATGTCTACTGCCGATGAAGCAGAAAAAGCGAAAGAGGCTCTAAACGGTCAGGATTTTGAAGGCCGCACTTTAAGAGTTGATGAAGCTCGTCCGCGCGAAAATAAACCCAGAAGAGACAATTATCGTCGGTAGCAGAATATTTTTCATACTATAGATGATTATGGGCTGTCGGTTGACAGCCCTTTTTTTATGTTGTCCGCCTAAGCGAAGTTCCGTATTTATGCCTAATAGTTGCGTAATGGCGTTTGATTTTCCTGCGTCGTCAGTCCGCCGCGGCGGATTCCTGACAACATGCTACCCTAAACAGAAGGCAAGAAAGGATTCCTAACCTTCGCGATAAAAATCATAACGTGTAAGGGCGTCCGCATTAGGCGGATCAGGTTGTTGATAAAATAGTATCTTATATTTTAGCACTACTGTCCGGCCTTTTTTATAGAGTTCTTAAAATAATACCCAACAATCGAAACTTGCTTATTTCATAACCCATAGAGCAGCGGGATGTTGGGCGAC
>JAGGSN010000241.1 GCA_021159005.1 Candidatus Zixiibacteriota bacterium
TTCCCAATCAAGTTGGGAATGACGCGGACGGTGTTGGGAATGACGCGGGCAGTGTTGGGAACGACGCGGGCAGTGTGGGAATGACGCGGGCAGTGTGGGAATGACATCATTATAGCATCCGCCTAAGGCGGACAAAAGGCCGGACAGTAGTGTTATTATATGCAATCAAATCAATTAAGATTCGTAAGACAGATTCGATGCCAGCCAGCGTTCAACCTCGACTTCTGATACTCCTTTACGGTTGGCATAATCAACCACTTGATCTTTATCAATCTTGCCAATACCGAAATACCGCGATTCCGGATGTGAGAAATACCAGCCGCAAACCGATGCCGCCGGAATCATCATGCAGCTTTCGGTTAATCTTACGCCGATATTTTCCTCCGCTTTCAATAGCTTGAAAATATCCCTTTTCTGGGTGTGATCGGGACAGGCCGGATAACCGGGCGCCGGACGTATGCCTTTATACTTCCCGTGAAACAAATCATCGCTGTTTAATTTCTCGTCTTTGGCATATTGCCAGAACTCAGTTCGCACCCGCTGATGGATTCTTTCGGCGAGGGCTTCCGCCAGACGGTCGGCTAACGTATTAACCATAATGCTATTGTAGTCATCTTTCCTGTCTTTGAATTCGTCAGATAATTTATCCGCCCCAAAGCCGGTGGTTGCAGCATAGGCGCCGATATAATCCTCGATACCCGTATCTTTCGGAGCGATATAATCAGCCAGACAAAGGTTGTGCTTAGCCGATGGTTTTTCCATCTGCTGGCGAAAGTTATACAGTACAATCTGAGTGTTTGTTCGATTCTCATCTGTATATATCTCAATGTCATCGCCAATAGAATTAGCAGGGAAGAGACTTAATACCGCTTTTGCCTGCAGAAGCCTATCATTGACAATTCGTTTCAATAGTTTATTAGCATCCGCAAACAGTTCTTTCGCACGGTTGCCATGAGTTTTATCACTTAAAATTTTCGGATAATGGCCTCGAATATCCCAGGCTAAGAAAAAATAAGTCCAGTTGATATAGGGAATTATTTCAGTTAACGAATAATCATCATAAACGGTAATACCCATAACCTTAGGCTTCACAATCCGTCTGGAATTCCAATCTATCTTCAGCCTGCGTTTTCGGGCTTCCGGCAGCGTAATTATTTTAAGCTTCTTATTATTATCAATATGTTCCTGTCTGATATTATCATACTTTTCTTTAATGCTTTTGATGTATTGTTCTCTTTTATTGGGATTAAGCAAACTATTTACTACTCCGACGCTAAGCGAGGCATCCATAACATGAACGATTGCGCCATGATAGACAGGCTCGATTTTTACTGCCGTATGTATTCTGGATGTGGTTGCTCCGCCTATTAAAAGCGGAATATCGAAATGGCGGCGCTCCATTTCCTTAGCCACATGAACCATCTCCTCAAGTGATGGTGTTATCAGACCGCTTAAGCCGATAATATCGACTTTCTCCCTGATGGCAGTTTCAAGGATTTTTTCAGCTGTTGTCATCACGCCAAGGTCAATCACTTCGTAATTGTTGCATCCAAGCACCACCCCGACAATGTTCTTGCCGATATCATGAACATCCCCCTTAACTGTTGCCAGAAGAATCTTGCCATTGGATTTGATTGCGTTTTTACCATCCTCTGCATCTATTAAGGGCTGTAATATTGATACAGCTTTTTTCATAACCCGCGCGCTTTTCACTACCTGAGGCAGGAACATCTTCCCAGCGCCGAAAAGCTCGCCAACCTTATTCATGCCGCTCATGAGCGGTTTTTCGATAATCTCTAAAACACGCTTGTATTTTTGACAGGCTTCCTCTAAATCCTGTTTGAGATAATTGGTTATGCCATTAATAAGGGCGTATGATAACCGTTTTTCCAAAGGCAGTTTGCGCCAGGCTAAATCGACTGCTTTTTTCTTAGATATGCCTTTAATATCGCCGGCAAGTTCTGTTAAGCTATTAACGGCGTTGTCGTTACGGTTAAGGACAACATCCTCAACCGCCCTGAGAAGGTCGTTAGGAATCTCATCATATACAACTAACTGGCCGGCGTTGACTATGCCCATATCCATGCCGGCTTTAATAGCATGATATAAAAATACGGCATGCATCGCCTCTCGAATTGCATTATTGCCCCGAAAAGAAAAGGAAAGATTGCTGACTCCGCCGCTTACCAAGGCATGAAGCAAAGTCTCCTTTATTGTCCAGCAGGCTTTTATATAATCGACTGCATAGTTGTTATGCTCTTTGATGCCGGTGGCGATAGCCAGTATATTCGGGTCGAAAATAATATCCTGCGGCGGGAAACCTACCTCATCGACTAAGATAGAGTATGCTCTCCGGCAGATTTCAACTTTACGTTTATATGTTTCCGCCTGACCGTTCTCATCGAATGCCATCACCACAACAGCGGCGCCGTATTGACGGATTAGAGAAGCTCTGCGTTTAAACTCATTCTCGCCGTCTTTTAAGCTGATTGAATTTACTGTGCCTTTCCCCTGAAGGCATTTCAAGCCGGCTTCAATAACTTCCCATTTCGAGGAGTCAATCATAACGGGCACGCGGCTGATTTCGGGATCGGAGGCGGCAAGATTTAAAAACTTTACTATCGCCTGTTTAGAGTCGAGCATCGCCTCATCCATGCTTACATCAATCATCTGGGCGCCATTGCGAACCTGCTGGCTGGCAACATCAAGAGCCTCTTCATATTTTTCCTCCCGGATAAGACGGGCGAATTTTCGCGACCCGGCCACATTGGTGCGTTCGCCGATATTAACAAACAATGAGTCCGGCCGGATAATCAGCGGTTCCAATCCGCTTAGACGGCAATACTTTTCAATCAATGGTATTTTGCGAGGCAGTATATCCTTAACCGCCTCGGCAATTGCCTTTATATGCGACGGTGTCGAGCCGCAGCAGCCGCCGACAATATTTATAAAACCGCTCTTTGCAAAATCTTTTAACACGCCTGCCATGTATTCAGGCGTATCGTTGTATTTTCCGAATTCATCAGGGAAACCGGCATTGGGATACACCGAAACCAGCGTGTCGGCTTTATTAGATAGCTCCTCTAAATATGGCCTCATATTTTCGGCGCCAAGCGAGCAGTTTAAACCTATGCAAAATGGGTTGGCATGATGAACCGAAATCAGAAACGCCTCCGTAGTCTGCCCCGAAAGCGTCCGTCCGCTGGCATCGGTAATTGTGCCGGATATCCATATAGGCAGGCTGATATTATTTTCTTTGAATAGCTCGGCAATGGCAAACAGGGCGGCTTTGCAGTTAAGTGTATCGAATATAGTCTCAATCAGCAGGATGTCAACGCCGCCATCGATAAGCCCCCGCGCCTGTTCGGCATAAGTATTGCGCATATCATCAAAGGCAACAGCGCGATAGCCGGGATCTTCGACATTTGGCGAGATAGAACAGGATGCCCTTGTCGGGCCAAGCGACCCGGCAACAAATCGAGGTTTATCAGGCTCATTGGCAGTAAACTCATCGGCGATTTTTCGCGCCAGTCTGGTCGAGGCTAAGTTCATATCATAAACATATTTTTCAGTTTGATAATCGGATTGGGATACTCCGGTTGCGTTAAAAGTATTCGTCGAAATAATATCGGCGCCGGCATTTAAAAAAGAGCGATGGATATCCTCGATAACAGACGGCTTAGTTAACGACAGAAGGTCGTTATTGCCTTTTAGGCTGCAGGGATGTTTGGCAAATTGCTCACCGCGGAAATCAGCCTCAGACAGCCCGTATGACTGAATCATGGTGCCTTTAGCGCCTTCCAAAACGAGGATGCGTTCTTTGAGACAATGTATCAATTGCTCGATTCGCTTTTCTGACATAATGTTAAGTTATGATAATGTTAATTATTGTGCCACTAAAAAATCTGTTTTATTTATTGTTTATAGGTTTTATCGGGAATAATGGCAATGAATTGAAGTATGATTTTTATTTACAATAGAATTTGCTTTATTTATTATAAAAA